>DATFOK010000052.1:0-27920 GCA_035265665.1 Solirubrobacterales bacterium
GGTCGATGTCCGCCGCCGGGTCTCCCTTCTTCCTCAGCCGCTTTGGGACCGTGTCGAGGCGAAGCTCCCTTGGATCGACGTCCGGGACCTCGCTCCACTCGACCGGGCAGCAGACACGCGCGTCCGGCACCGGCCTGACCGAGTAGCCCGAGGCGATCGTCCGGTCGCGGGCGTTCTGGTTGTAGTCGACGAAAACGCCGTGGCGCTCCTCCTTCCACCACTTGCTGGTGGCGTTCCTCGGCACGCGCCGCTCGACCTCGCGGGCCAGGGCCAGGGCCGCCCGGCGTACGTCCACGTAATCCCAGCGCGGCTCGATCCTGACGTTGACATGGATGCCGCGCGAGCCGGAGGACTTCGGATAGCCCACCAGGCCGTGCTCCTCGAGCACGTCCTTGACGCGCATCGCGACCTTCCGGACGGTGTTCCAGCGCACTCCCGGCATCGGGTCGAGGTCGACACGGAGTTCGTCGGGACAGTCGAGATCGGAGCGGCGCACCGGATGCGGGTTGAAGTCGACGACGCCCAGGTTGACCGCCCAGACAAGGTGTGCCGCGTCGTTCACGACGAGCTCGGTCGCCGTCCGGCCGCTGGGGAAGGTGAAGGTGGCCGTCTCGAGCCAGTCCGGCGCGCCCTTCGGCACCCGCTTCTGGAAGAAGAACTCGCCGCTCACCCCCTCGACGAAGCGCTTCATCGTCCCGGGCCGCTCGCGCAGCTGGTTGACGGCCGCCTCCTCCACGGCGATGTAGTACTCGGCCAGGTCGAGCTTGGTGAACCCGGGCTTCGGGAAGAACACCTTGTCCGGATTCGAGAGCTTCACCTCTCGACCCGCGACCTCGATCGTCGTGTACTTGGCCTTGGCCGTTGCCGCGGAGGTCTTCGGCTTTTTGGGTTTTGCCGCCACGGTGGACATCTTCGCTACTACACGACTGCGAAACAGGGGCCGAATCATCGGCGCTGATTGAATCCGCAGATCGAAACGCTCGAGACGCTCACCTACGAGGTGACTGGGCGCATCGCCCGGATCACCCTGAACCGGCCCGAGCGCGGCAACGGCATCACGCTCGAGATGCCGCGCGAGCTCGCCGCGTGCGTCGAGCGCGCCGACCTCGACCCCGAGGTCCACGTGATCGCCCTGGCCGGCAACGGCTCCGGATTCTGCGGCGGCTATGACCTGGTCGCCTCCGCAGAGCGGACGATGGAGGACCTAGCCGCCCCCGATGATGCGAGGGCGCGCGACAGCGCGACCCGTGATACGGGGCAGGAGGAGGCGCCTGATTCTGGTTCCCCGCTCGACCCAATGGTCATGGCCCGCAACCACGACCCCGAGGGCACCTGGGATCCGGTCACCGACTACCAGATGATGAGCCGCAACCTGCGCGGCTTCATGAGCCTCTTCCGCTCCGACAAGCCAACCGTCACCAAGATCCACGGCTACTGCGTCGCGGGCGGCACCGACATGGCGCTCTGCTCCGACCTGATCGTCGCCGAGGACCGGGCCAAGATCGGCTACCCGCCCGCCCGTGTCTGGGGTGTCCCCACCAGCGCGCTCTGGGCCTTCCGAATCGGCCCCGCCCGCGCCAAGCGCCTGCTGCTGACCGGCGACTCGATCGACGGGACGACCGCCGTCGAGTGGGGCCTCGCCACGGAGGCTTCACCGGCCACCGAGCTCGATCAGCGCTTCGAGGCCCTGCTCGAGCGCATCGCCCGGGTCCCGATCAACCAACTCGTCATGCACAAGCTCCTCGTCAACCAGGCGTTCTACGCCCAGGGCCTGCAGGCGACCCAGGAGCTCGGCGTCTTCTTCGACGGGATCGCCCGCCACACGCCGGAGGGCTTCGCCTGGCAGCAGCGCGCCGCGGAGGTCGGCTTCAAGCAGGCGGTCCGGGAGCGCGATGATCCGTTCGGAGATTTTGGCCGCCAGGCGGAAATCTCACGAACGCAGGATGAGGGGGATTTCGGGAGGGACGATGGCTGAGCGCTACGACGCGGTCGTGATCGGCGCCGGCGTCGCCGGGGAGGTGTGCGCCGAGGACCTGGTGGCCGGGGGAATGAAAGTCGCCATCTGCGAGCGCGAGCTGGTGGCCGGAGAGTGCGGCTACTGGGCCTGCATCCCCTCGAAGACGCTGCTGCGGCCCGGCGAGGTCGTCTCGGAGGCGAGGCAGGCGCCCGGCGCCCGTGAGGCCATCTCCGGCCCGATCAACGTCAGGGAGGCGCTCGCCTGGCGGAACTTCCAGGTCTCCGACTGGGACGACTCCCATCAGGCGGGCAGGCTCACCGACAGCGGAGTCGAGCTGCGCCGGGGGGACGCGCGCATCGACGGGCCCGGCGAGGTCGAGATCGACGGGAAGCTGCTTCAGACCGAGCGGCTCGTCATCGCCACGGGATCGGACCCCGTCATCCCGCCGATCGACGGTCTTCAGGAACTCGAGGACGTCTGGACCAACCGCGAGGCGACATCGCTCACCGAGGTTCCACAGCGCCTCGTCGTCCTCGGCGGCGGGCCCGTCGGTGTGGAGCTCGCCCAGGCCGTCTCGCGCCTCGGCGCCTCGGTGGCGATCGCCGAGGGCGAGGACCGGCTGCTGCCCAATGAGGCACCCGCCCTCGGCGAGGCGCTCGAGGAGGCGCTGTCGGCGGAGGGGATCGAGCTGCGGCTCGGGGTCAAGGCGAGCTCGGCGGACCGGCGCGGGGAGGGCTACTCACTCTCCCTCGAGGATGGCTCGGAGCTGCGCGGGAACGAGCTGCTGGTTGCGACCAGGCGCAAGCCGCGGGTCCACGGCTTCGGTCTGGACACGGCCGGAATCGATCCGGACGCCGCGGCGAAGGGCATCGAGGTTGACGAGCGGATGCGCGCCGCCGAGGGTGTCTGGGCGATCGGCGACGTCACCGGAATCTGGCCGTTCACCCACGTCGGCAAGTATCAGGGCCGCGTCGCCGCCGCCGACATCCTCGGCCGCGACGTCACCGCGGACTACCGCGCCGTCCCCCGCGTGGTCTTCACGGACCCGCAGATCGCCGCGGTCGGCGAGCAGGAGGGCTCGGCGTCCGGCACGGCGCAGCTCGAGTCGATCTCCCGCACCTCCACCTACACCCGGGAATACGACAAGCACCCGGGATTCCTCACCGTCCTCTCCGACGGCGAGAAGCTGGTCGGCGCCCACGCGGTCGGGCCGGAGGCCGGGGAATGGCTTCAACAGGCGACGCTGGCGATCAAGGCCGAGGTCCCGATCGACGTTCTGCGCCAGACGATCCAGCCCTACCCGACATTCTCCGAGGCCTTCTTCTACGCGCTCAAGGACCTCTAGCCCCTCGGCGGGTGCGGGCCGCAGGTAGTCTGCTCCGCCCGTGAATCCCGAGATCACCGCCGAGAACATCAAGCAGTGGTTGCCCGGCACGTTCCCCGGGGACATGGCGATCGAGCCCCTCGAGATCACCGATGAGGTCGCGACCGGGCGCATGGTCGTCGACAAGCGCCACCTCCATCCCGGCGGGTTCGTTCACGGCGGCGTCTGGACGGCGCTCGGCGACTCGGTCGCCGCATGGGCCACCTTCCGGAGCCTGCCGCCCAACCACGACTTCACGACGATCGAGCTGAAGCTCAACGTCTTCGCCGCCGGCGTGCTCGGGGACGAGCTGATCTGCGAGGCGCGCCCGCTGCACGTCGGAAGGAGCACGGCCGTGATCGAGGCGAAGATCCGCAACGGAGAGAAGCCCGTCGCCAACCTGATCGTCACCCAGTTCGTGCTCCCGGGCCGCGATCCGCGCGCGGAGCGGCCGGCCCCCGGCGACTACCCGCCCGGGGACTAGCTGCCGCGGAGCCCGGCTGCATTACCCCTGCTCCCGCCCTTGACAGCCCCTCGCACGGCCGGGATAGGGTCGGCAGTGCCCGATTCACGGAGTGGAGGAGATTCAAATGGGAGAGAACGCAGACGCCGTCAAGGAGCGTTGGGACGACTTCGCCAAGGGGGATCTCGACGGAGCCGTGTCGACGACCGAGGAGAACGCCGAGATCAGGATTCCCGACACCCTGCCCTGGGGCGGTACGTACACCGGCCCCGAGGGCTTCAAGGAGATGATCCAGAAGTTCCTGTCGAACTTCGAATCGGTGGATCCGACCCCAACCGCTTTCCTCGAGGCCGACGATGGCGAAACGGTCGTGGTCGTGGTCGAGGGGGGCGGCAAGACCAAGTCCGGGAACGAGTTCAGCGGTCGCTCGGTCTGGCTCTACAAGGTGAGGGACGGCAAGCTGACCGAAGCGGAGTTCTTCGGCGACACGGCCCAGGCGCGCGACGCGCTGAGCTGAGCAGAATCCGCGCGCCTTTACGGCACCCGGTGGATCTCGAAGAGGTTCGTGCCGACGCCCTGCGCCGGTAGCCCGGCGGTGATCGCGACCAGGTCGCCTGACTCCGCGATGCCCTGCTCGCGCGCCAGGGTCGCGCAGTCGTCGAGCAGCTTGCGGATGCTGGTCCAGTCCTCGGCCTGGGTCGAACTGATCCCGAAGAGCAGGTTCATGCGCCGCACCGTCTCGAGTCGCTGAGAGACGGCCAGCACCGGCACCCGCGGACGGTGGGCGGAGATCAGGCGCGCGGTCCGTCCGGAAGAGGTCGGGCAGACGATCGCCTTCAGGCCGAGCCGGTAGCAGGCCGCAACCGCGACCTGCGCGACCGTCTCCGCGATGTCGTGCTCGTGCTCCTCGACCCGGGTGAAGACCAGCTCCCCGTAGCGCAGGCGAGGCTCGGTGACGCGCGCGATCCGGTCCATCACCCGGACCGCCTCGACCGGGTGGTCGCCGATCGCCGTCTCCTCGGAGAGCATCACCGCGTCGGTGCCGTCGTAGATCGCATTGGCGACGTCGGTCACCTCCGCACGAGTGGGTCGCGAGGCGCGAACCATCGTCGCCAGCATCTGGGTTGCGGTGATCGCCGGCTTCGAGGCGCGGCCGGCGAGCGTGATCAGCCGCTTCTGCGCGCCCGGGACCTCCTCGATCGGCAGCTCGACCCCGAGGTCGCCGCGGGCGATCATGATCCCGCTGCCGGCCGCCTCGATGATCTCCTCCGCGCGCTCGGCCGCCTGGGGCTTCTCGATCTTGGCGATCAGCGGAATGTCCGTCCCGCGCTCCTTGAGGCGGGCCTCCACCTTCTCCAGGTCGGACGGCCTGCGTACGAACGAGACGGCGAGTAGGTCGATCCCGTTCTCGCACGCGAAGTCGATCCAGGGCTGATCTGACACCCCGGTCTCCGGCAGGTCCGCGTCCGCGCCGGGCAGGTTCACTCCCTGGTGCGAGCTGACGGCGCCGCCCGCCTCCACCTCGCAGGTGACCTCGCCGCCAGACACCGAGACGACCCGCAGCCGCACCCGGCCATCGGCGAGGAATACCGGGTCTCCCTCGTGGACCGCCTTCGCGAATCCATCCCACTGCACCGTGAGCAACTCCGTGTTGCCCGGCGTCCCGTTGGTCTCGCCGCGGATCCGGACGGTCTGCCCGGAGTGCAGCACCGCGACATCGCCCTCCAGGTCGCCTAGGCGGAGCTTCGGGCCCGGCAGGTCGCCCATGATCCCGACCTCCCGGCCGGCTTCCTCGCTCGTCTCCCTGATCCGCCGGACGGTCTCGGCGTGCTCGTCGGACGTGCCGTGCGCGAAGTTGAGACGGAAGACGTCGACGCCGGCCCCCAAGAGCTGACGCAGGACCTCCGGGTCCCTGCTCGCCGGCCCGACGGTGGCGACGATCTTGGTGCGGCGGGCGCTATCCGAGGATGCGCCGCCAGGCGCAACCCGTCTTGTGCGCGAGGAGGCCATCAGGATTGTCCCGACGGTCGGGTCTGCGGGACGCCTCTGGCCGGTGCAGCCGGCAGCTGCGCGGTCACGGGCCCTGTCGGCGCCTCGTCGGGGCGCGGTGGACGCTCCTCGAGCTGCTCGATCGCGGGAATGCGCCAGACAACGCTCGCCAGCACCAGGCCCGCGGCCGCCGAGAGCAGCGCCAGGAAGAGCTGCCCGCCGCCCATCGGCGTGAGCTCGAAGAAGTCGCGGACCACGGGGACGGCGAGGGCCAGCGCATAGAGGGCGCCGAGGGCCGCCACCAGGGCGAGCATGTAGCTCTGGATCGCGATGTGCTCCCTGCCCGGGCCGCGCTCGAGCAGCAGGATGAAGCAGAGCCCGAGCACGACGAGCGTCGTCGTAGCCGCGGTCCGGCCAGCCTCCAGCGACCCGCCGAACACGGTGTCCACCAGGAAGAAGCTGGCCAGCGACGCGGCGGCGATCGCAAGCCCGGCCGGGACGGCGAAAGCGGCCAGCGCTCGGAGCAGCCGGCCTCGATAGAGCGGCCCGTCACTCGGCGCCAACGCGAGCACGAAGGAAGGGATCCCGATGGTGAGGAAGGCGGCGAGTGTCAGGTGCCGCGGCAGGAACGGGAACGCCCAGCCCGGCACGGCAACGAGTGCGATCAGCGCAGCCGCGTACACCGTCTTGGTCACGTAGAGCCGGCCCAGCCGGTGGATGTTGCGGGCGATGCGCCGGCCTTCGGAGACCGCCCGCGGCAGTCGGGAGAACTGGTCCTTGAGCAGCACGATGTCCGCGATGCCCTTGGTGATCTGGCTGCCCGAGCCCATCGCCACCGCCATCCGCGCCCGCTTCAGCGCGGGCACGTCATTGACGCCGTCTCCGATCATCGCCACGAACCGGCCGCGCTCGGCAAGGGCCGACACGAGGGCCTTCTTCTGCTCGGGCCGGATCCGGCAGAAGATCGTGTTCTCCTCCGCCACCCGCCCGAGCTCCGTCCGCTCCTCGGGCAACTCGTCGCCGGTGACCACGCCCGCGCCGGCGGGTACGCCGACCGCCGAGGCGACCGCGGTCACCGTCTGCGGGGCGTCGCCGGAGATCAGCTTCAGATCCATCTCCTGGTCGCGCATGTAAGCGATCGTCTCCTCGGCGTCGGGCCGCAGCGTCTCCTCGAGCACGATCAGCGCCAGCGGAGTGACCGCCGGCGGCGGGTCCGAGTACGGGTTGTCCGGCAGCCCGCCCGAGGCGCGCCCGAAGGCGACCACCCGGCGGCCATTGCGGGTGTGCTCCTCGAGGCTGCGCTGCAGCGGCACTGGCAGCGACAGCGAGCCGCGTGCCATCAGCACGTCGGGGGCGCCGAGCACGAACGTCTCGCCGCGTCCGAGTGTGAGCCCACTCCACTTCCACTCCGAGGAGAACGGCACCTCCGCGCGGACGCGCTCGCCGGTCGCCGGATAGGTCTCCGCGATCGCCTCCAGCGTCCGATTGCGCTCGCCGGAGCTGGCTGCGAATCGCGCCAGCGCCTGCTGGGCCCCGCTCGCCTCGGAGGGATCGGCGACGTCGACCGACACCAGCTCCAGGTCTCCGGTGGTGAGCGTTCCTGTCTTGTCGACGCAGATCGTGTCGACGGCGGCGAGGGTCTCGGGTGCGCTCATCTGCTGAACGAGGGTGTCCATCCTGGCCAAGCGGACCGCGGCGACCGCGAGGGTCACGCTCATCAGCAGGACAAGTCCCTCCGGGATCAGCGTGATCAGCCCCGCGGTGGCGGTCTGCGCGGCGTCGTGCAGCGGCTCGTTGCGCGCCTGCAGCGCGAAGATCAGCACGACCGCGAGCGGGATCATCAGCCAGGTGCTCGCCTTCAGCACCAGGTTGACCTCGTCCTGGAGGGGCGAGGGCGGGTGGCGGAAGGTGCGCGCCTCACCGGCGACCTTCTCGGCGTAGCTGTCCTCGCGAACGGCGTCGACCTCGTAGTAGCCGGAGCCGGTGAGGCAGAAGGACCCCGAGAGCGAGCGGTCGCCGACGCGCTTACGGACGCCGTCCGCCTCGCCGGTGAGCAGCGACTCGTCGAGGGTGAGGCCGCGGCTCTCAGTCACCTCGCCGTCCGCGACCAGCTGGTCCCCCGGCTCCACCCGGATCCAGTCGCCCGGGACCACCTCCTCGGCGCGCAGCTCCGACAGCTCTCCGTCACGCACGACCTTCGCCCTGGGGGCGACGAGCAGGGCGAGGTTGTCGAGGGTCTCCTTGGCCTTCAGCTCCTGGCGGATGCCGATGTAGCTGTTGATCGCGGCGATGAACCCGAAGAGGGCGTCGGCGAAGAGGCCGAGCCCGAGGACGATCACGAAGAAGACGCCGATGATCAGGTTGAAGAACGTGAAGACGTTCCCGGCGACGATGCTGGCCGTCGAGCGGCTCGACCGCTGCTCGACCGGCCCGAGCTGGCGCAGCCGCCTGGCGGCCTCCTTGCTCGCGAGCCCACCCGGATGACGCTGCTCACTCATCGCTCGCATTGTTAGCGAAGCGAGGCGGCGTGACTAATCGGGCGCTTCAGACCAGAACCATTCCTCAAAGGGCCGGACCACTCCGCGGCGCAGCTTGCGCGGCCCGAAGTACGCGAGCTCCTCGCCGTCTACCGCCGCCGCGCTCCTGGCGGCCACGCCAGGCAGCCCCGCCTCCTGGGCGTGCAGGCCGATTGGCTGGCAGCGCCGCCAGGGGACCAGTCCGCGCCGGCTGTCGAGCGGATAGCTCTTCGGTAGCCCGAGATCACGCAGCCCCGCGTCGGTGATCGCGTTCAGGTAGCGACCCTCGGGGGCCCTGGTGCGGACGAGGACGGGTGCACTCCCGGCTCGCAGGTCCTCCGGCCCGTAGGGCTGGCCCGCGAGCTTGCGGTGGACGTTTGCCCGCGCGACCTCGATCGAGCGGCAGAGGTAGACGACGGAAAAGGACTCGGGCGGGTTCCAGCGGCCGCCTCGCTGGGCGGCGAACCGCCCGTCGAGCGGGTCGTCCCAGGCCGGGTCGGCCACCCGCAGGTACGGCCCTCCCCGCCGGATCGTCCGCAATTCAGACCGTCGAGGCCCAGTCGAACGATCGCCGGACCAGCGTGAGCAACTCGTCCTCCCGGCCGCGCTCGATCATTTCGAGCATCGAAAGCCCGCCGTAGGCGTCCGCCGGACGCCGCGCGACGCCCGGGATCCGCTCGCGCTTGAGCTGGTGGCCGAGGAGATCGCAGATCGCGGCCACCGTAGTCACCCTCGCCATCCGGTTGGAGGGGACGCCGCGCTCGCGCCACTGCCCGACCGCCTGTCGGCTGACGCCGAAGAGGCGCCCGAGTTCCGTCTCGGTCAGCTCGAGGGTCTCAGCGATCGGGTCGAGCAGGGTGGGCGTCAGGACCGGACTCATCGTGGGTCCATCCTACCGCAAGCATTACGCAAGCTTAGATCTGGGCTGGCTCGGAGGCTCGGTCGCGCCAGTAGCTGACCGACGCCTCCTGCTCGAGGCGCAGGCGCCGGGCCTCGAGGGCCTCCTCGTAGTGACCGGCGCTCTCGAGCTCATGCTCAAGTTGCGTGTAGCGCTCCAGCAGATGCTCGGCCTGCCGCGCGCGATAGTTCATCTGTTCGGACGTCATCTCTAGCGTTGTCGACCTCCGAAGGCCGGCTCTTCACCCCAGAAGTCGGGAGAAGGCACTAGGGTCCCTCGGGCATGGGTTTGAAGCTTGGACTCAATCTCGGCTACTGGGGGATCGGCCCGCAGGGCGAGGAGGCGGCCGAGATCGTTCTCGCCGCCGAGCGCTTCGGCTACGACTCGGTCTGGGCGGCCGAGTCCTACGGCTCGGACGCGGTGAGCGTGCTCGCCTACCTGGCGGGGAAGACCGAGACGATCCAGCTCGGCGCCGCGATCTTCCAAGTCCCGGCACGCCCGCCGGCCGCGGCGGCAATGGCCGGGGTGACCATCGATGCCCTCTCAGGAGGCCGCTTCATCTTCGGCTTTGGTCCCTCCGGGCCGCAGGTCTCGGAGGGCTGGTACGGCGTCCCCTACGAGAAACCGTGGGGGCGCACCCGCGAGTACGTCGAGGTCGTCAAGCAGATCGTCGCGCGCGAGGGGCGGCTGGAGTACCAGGGCAAGCACTTCACGCTCCCGTTGAAGGAGGGCGAGGGCGTCACCGGGCAGGGCAAGGCGCTGAAGCTGAACATCCACCCGATTCGCAACGAGATCCCCGTCTACCTGGGAGCGATCGGCCGCAAGTCCGTCGAGCTGGCCGCGGAGATCGCCGACGGCTGGATCCCGATCTTCTTCTCGGTCGACAAGTGGGATGAGGCCTGGGGCGAGCACATCGAGGCCGGCCTCTCCAAGGGCGCCCGCTCACGCGAAGACTTCCAGGTTTCGCCCTCCGTGCAGGTCGCGATCGACGGCGACCTGGACGCCGCGCGCGGTCTCGTCAAGGCCGGGCTGCTGCTCTACCTGGGCGGCATGGGCTCGAAGAAGACCAACTTCTACGCCGACCTCACCCGGCGCTTCGGCTTCGCCGAGGTGGCCGACGAGGTCCAGTCGCTCTACCTGGACGGGAAGCGCGAGGAGGCGTATGCCGCGATCCCCGACGAACTGGTCGACGCCACGGCGATGATCGGGACCGAGGAAGAGGTGGCGGAGCGGGTGAAGCGCTTTGCCGACGCGGGTGTAGACCGGATGATCGTCTCGCCGATGCACGGGGATCCCGAGCAGAACCTCGCCACGCTCGAGAAGCTCGCCGACATGGTCGGCGCTGGCGCAGCGGCCTGAGTGGGGGAGCCCGAGGAGAAGCTCGACGTCGCGGAGGCGATTTCCCGCCTCAACGATGCGCTGAAGCTGCAATACCGCTCCGCCCATCAGTACATGCTGAGCTCGGGAAGCCTCTTCGGCTTCGAGTTCCAGTCCCTTGGCGATCGGCTCTGGGACTACGCCCAGGCGGAGCTCGCCGACACTCGCAAGCTGGTCGAGAAGATCGTCGCCCTGGGCGGCGAGCCGACCACCGAGGTGGCGTCGCTTGCTTGGACGGGTGATCCGGGCGAGGCGGTTGAACGGCTGATCGAGACCGAGTCAGAGGCTATCGAGACGCTCCAGGCCGCGATCGAGCCGACGGGACGGGAGGGCCGCTCAGAGGCTCTCGAGCACATGCTCGAGCACGTGATCATGCGGAAGCAGGACCAGGTCGACTGGCTGGTGCGCGCGCGCCGCAGCAGCTGAGCGATGGCCGAGGCCGACGTGGAGGTCGTCCGCGCGCAGTTCGCCGCGACCAACGAGCGCGACTTCGCGAGGGCGATGGACATCTATGCCGAAGATGTCGTGCTCGTGGTCGCCGAGGAATGGGGGATCACCGCCGGGAGATATGAGGGGAAAGCCGCCGTCGGTGAATGGTTCGGCGACTGGTTCCGCCAGTTCGCCGACGACTACCGATTCGAGATCCTCGAGGCACGCGACCTTGGCGGCGGCGTGGTCTTCCTGGACGCGAAGCATGGCGGGAGCGGCAGGGCGAGCGGCGTGACCATCGGCAGCGAGAGTGGGTACCTCTACCGCGTGGTGGACGGCAAGATCACGCAGGTGCAGCTCTTTGCCAGGCCCGCGGACGCGCTGGAGGCCGCCTCGCTGCCGGAGTGGTCGGGCGCCGAAACCGACTAGATTGCCCGCCTCAATCCCCGCCCGGGGGCGTGAATCGTCCGCATGAAGATCGGAGTACCAAAGGAGACCGCCGAGGGAGAGCGCCGTGTGGCGCTGGTCCCTGACGTGGTCAAGGCGCTCACTGCGAAGGAGATCGAGGTGGCGGTCGAGGCGGGCGCCGGCGAGGGCGCCTCGCATCCGGACTCCGAGTACTCGGACGCCGGGGCGAAGGTGGGTGAGGATCCGTGGGGTGCGGACATCGTCCTCAAGGTGACGCCGCCGACGGATGAGGAGGTCGGGCGCCTCAAGCAGGGTCAGGTGCTGGTCGGCTTCCTCGAGCCGCTCACCAACCCGGAGCTGGCGAAGTCGCTGGCCGGTGCCGGGGTGACGAGCTTCGCGATGGAGGCGATCCCGCGGATCACCCGCGCCCAGTCGATGGACGCGCTCTCCTCGCAGGCCAACCTGGGCGGCTACATGTCCGTGCTGATCGCCGCGCGGGAGTCGGGCAAGCTCTTCCCGATGATGACCACGGCGGCGGGCACGATCCCGCCCGCCAAGGTCCTCGTCCTCGGGGCAGGCGTCGCGGGGCTGCAGGCGATCGCGACGGCTAAGCGCCTCGGCGGGGTGGTCACCGGGTTCGACGTCCGCTCCGTCGTAAAGGAGCAGGTGCAGTCGCTGGGAGGACGGTTCCTGGAGGTGGAGGCGGTGAAGGACGCCGAGGGCGAGGGCGGCTACGCCCGGCCGCTGACCGACGAGGAGAACGAGCGGCTCCGCCAGGAGCTCGGCGAGGCGGCCAAGCGCCAGGACGTGATCATCACGACGGCGCAGATCCCCGGCCGCCCGGCACCGCGGCTGATCACGGCCGAGGCGATCAAGGGCATGGCGCCCGGCTCCGTGATCATCGACCTGGCCGCCGAGACCGGCGGCAACGTCGAGGGCTCGAAGCCGGGGGAGACCGTCGAGCAGGACGGCATCAAGATCATCGGCCCGGCGAACCTGCCCAGCCAGATGGCCGGCAACGCCTCGGCGCTCTACGCCAAGAACCTGCAGAACCTGGTCGAGCTGCTGGTCGACGACGAGGGGAACCTCAAGGTCGATACCGACGACGAGATCGTCGCCGGTGCCCTGCTCACCAAGGACGGCGAGATCGTCAACGAGAGAGCGAAGGAGGCGGCGGGAGCCGGAGCCGGCTGATGGACCTGATCACCGAGATCACGATCTTCGTCCTCGCCGCCTTCGTCGGCTTCGAGGTGATCTCCAAGGTGCCGACGACCCTGCACACGCCGCTGATGTCGCAGACGAACGCGATCCACGGCATCGTCATGCTCGGCGGGCTGATCGTGATCGGCGCGGCCGATGACACCCTCCTGAAGGTGATCGGCACGATCGCGATCGCCTTCGGGACGATCAACATCGTCGGCGGCTTTCTGGTCACCGACCGGATGCTCGGCATGTTCAGGGGCCGCGACCGCGACCGGAAGCCGAAAGAGGCGGAGGCGGAGAGCGTCCCCCCATCGGAGGCCGGCCAGTGACCGAAGCTCCCCCACTGGCGCTGTCGCAGTCGAGCGACTTCGTCATCGCCTGCTACATCCTCGCCTTCTCCCTGTTCATCCTCGGGATCAGGCAGGGGACCCATCCGCGCACCGCCCGCCGCGGCAATCTGATCGCCGCCGCAGGGATGCTGGTGGCGATCGCGATCACGCTGTCCTTGGATGTGGTCGGGAACGGCGCGCTGATCGTGATCGGGATCGGGCTCGGTACGGCCGTCGGCGTGATCGCCTCCTACCGCGTGCAGATGACCGCGATGCCGCAGATGGTCGCCCTCTACAACGGGGTCGGCGGCGGCGCGGCGGCGTTGATCGCGTGGTCGGAGTTCCGGCACGCGAGCGCGGGAGGGGGGAGCATCCCCCTCGACGTCTTCATCCCGATCCTCTTCTCGACGGTGATTGGATCGGTCTCGTTCTGGGGCTCGAACATCGCCTTCGGCAAGCTCCAGGAGATCCTGCCGAGCCGGCCGATCCTGCTGCCCTTCCAGCACATCTTCAACGGCCTGCTGCTCGGGGCGATCCTGGCCGGCTGCATCGTGCTCGGCATCGACCACGACTCCCCACCGGAGGGGCTCTACATCGCGGTCCTGATCGGGGCGGCCGTGCTCGGCAACCTCTTCGTCCTGCCGATCGGCGGCGCGGACATGCCCGTGGTGATCTCGCTGCTCAACGCCTTCACCGGGCTGGCGGCGGCAGCCGCGGGATTCGCGCTCGACAACGTTGCGCTGATCGTGGCCGGGACGCTGGTCGGCTCCTCGGGAACGATCCTCACGCTCGAGATGAGCCGGGCGATGAACCGGTCCATCGCGAACCTGCTCTTCTCCGGCTTCGGCGCGGTCAGCGCCGCGGCGGGGGAGAGGGAGGAGCGCCCGGTCACCTCGATCGGCGCCGAGGACGCGGCGATCAAGCTCGGCTACGCGGACTCGGTCGTCTTCGTGCCGGGCTACGGCATGGCGGTAGCGCAGGCCCAGCACGCGGTCAAGGAGCTCGCCGACGGGCTGCAGAAGCGCGGGGTGGACGTCAACTTCGCGATCCACCCCGTCGCCGGTCGGATGCCCGGCCACATGAACGTGCTGCTCGCCGAGGCCGATGTTCCCTACGAGCAGCTCAGGGAGATGGAGGAGATCAACCCCGAGCTGCCGCGCACCGACGTCGCCGTTGTGATTGGCGCCAACGACGTCACCAACCCGGCGGCGAAGGACGATCCGGATTCGCCGATCGCCGGCATGCCGATCATCGAGGTGGACCAGGCCCGCGAGGTGATCGTGATCAAGCGCAGCCTCAGCCCGGGCTTCGCCGGCATCGACAACGACCTCTTCTACAAGGAGAACACCTCGATGCTGTTTTCGGACGCGAAGGGCGCGGCCTCCGACATCGCGGCGCAGGTCGAGGAGCTCTAGAGGCGGTCGTAGACCGCGAGGGAGATCGCCTTCGCGGCCGGGAGCAGGCGCGAGTCGGGAAGCGACTCGGCGCTCACATCGACGATCAGGACCCGCTCGCCGCGGGCCGAGAGCAGCAGGTGGGTCCTTGGCAGCCAGTTGGCTCCGGCGCCCCCGAGCTTGCGGTCGCCGATGCCCTTGACCGTATGGGGGGCGTTTTCGGGATCGCCGCCGGAGAATTGCGCCGACTCGGTGACGCGATTGTGGTACCGGCGCACGGCGCCCGACGCGGCGTCGAGCGAAATGGAGATCTCGGCGCCCTGGGCTGCCAGTTCGCAGACCGAGAGTCTCGCGTTACCGCTGGGGGTCGGCTCGGACCCCAGGTGTCCCTGGAAGCCCTGCCCCTGCAGCGCGGCTGTCACCGCCCTGGCCAAGCTGCGGTCGCAGATCCTGACGACCGGCCCGCTCGGAGGCGCCTGCGTGGTCGTGGTCGCCGACGTCGTCGTCGCAGTCGTGCCGGTCGGCGCGGCGGCCTGATCGCCGTCGTCGTCCCCACCGCAGCCGCCGAGCAGCGCGATGCAGACGAGCGGCGTTACCACCCATCGCATGCTCTGCGTTTTACCGGCTTCAGTCCTTCTCGTGGCGGCGGAAGCGCGGTAGGACCAGGCCGATGAGGAAGCCGATCACTCCCGAGATGAGCAGGGCCACAACCAGAGGCGCCTTGGCCTCGCCGACGACGAAGTCGATCGTCACCTTCTGGAAGTTCACCGCGATGAAGATGAAACCGATAGCGAGCAGGACGATCGTGAGCCAGAACCTCGCCCCGCGTCCCTCGGACCTCGATGCTCCCTCCATCGCGGCGACCCTAGCACGGCCCTCGCGCCCGTCTAGCGCGGCTTTCTCAACTTCCGCGCCCCTCTCGGCGCATCCGGCTACCTAGCTTCGCTCGAGTGTGGCCGAGCCAGATCGGGCCAGGGGACCGTCGAGTGGGTCGCCCTGATCGCGCTCGTCTCCATGGCGCTCGGCGCCCTGGCCTGGCTGGTCGGCCTGCGCGTCCCGGGGATCGTCCTCGCCCATGAGCTCGGCGAACGGCTGATCTGCGCGGTCAGGCTCACCGAGGACTGCGCGGATGAGCGGGCACTGCGCGCCGCCAACGGCGCCGAGGTCGCCGCCCTCCTGCGGGACCACGCCCCGGCATTGCTCTACGAGGACGGGATGCGCACCCTGCCGGTCGACTTCCGCGCCTGCCGCTCCGACGGGTGCGCCGAGGGGCCCGGAAGTGGCGCGGTCAGCCGGACGGCCGACGGACTGCCGGTAGTCGCCTTCACCCACGTCATCGACTGCCGGCCGGGCCATGTCGCCCGCACTGAGGCGTGGGGCGCTGACTGCTCGGACACGCGCGAGGGCAACCTGTACCTGCAGTACTGGCTCTACTACCCGGGGAGCGCGACGGCCGAGGGCAGCACTCCGCTGAAGGGACCGATCCGCCGGGTGAGCAGGGCGCTCGGCCGTTCGAGCTATCACCCGGACGACTGGGAGGGCTACCAGGTACGGATCGGGCCTGATGAGACCTTCGCGCGTGCCACGTCTCATCATGGGTACAACGGCTGGCAGCCCGACGGCGACCGCTACTACATCTCGGGTGGCAGCCACGCGGGGCGGCCGCTGCGCCCTCCCGCGAGGTCCTGGATCCGTCTGCGCTTCCCTCGGACGTTCGCCAGGAGCACGAAGGACCAGGGAGTCGCGCTGATCCCGCTCGAGACCCTGACCGATCGCGACCGCTACGCCTTCGCGGTCAGCCCGCCCTGGCGGAAGCGGGTCTGGTTCGACCCCGAATACGGCGGAACCGACTGAGCGCCTAGCGGGGCGGCATCCGCAGGGCGCCGTCCAGACGGATCGCCTCGCCGTTCAGCATCGTGTTCTCGACGATGTGGCAGGCGAGCTCGCCGTACTCCTCGGGCCGTCCGAGGCGCTGCGGGAAGGGGATGCCCGCGCCGAGGGCGTGGCGCTGCTCCTCGGGCAGCGCACCGAGCAGCGGGGTGTCGAACAGGCCCGGGGCGATGGTCATGACCCGGACGCCGCGGCCGGCCATGTCGCGTGCGGCCGGCAGGGTCAGCCCGACCACTCCGCCCTTCGAGGCCGAGTAGGCGACCTGCCCGATCTGCCCGTCCCAGGCCGCGATCGAGGCCGTATTGATGCAGACCCCGCGCTCGCCCTCGTCGTCGGGCTCGTTGTCGGACATCGCCGCGCAGGCCAGCCGCAAGACGTTGAAGGTCCCGACCAGGTTCACCTTGATCACGTTGTGAAAGATCTCCAGGTCGTGGGGGCCCTGCTTGGAGGCCGTGCGCTGAGCCCAGCCGATCCCGGCGCAGCAGACCGAGATGCGCAGCCCGCCGGTCGCGTCCGCGGCGGCCTCGACCGCCGCCTGCACCGGCTCCGGCTCCATCACGTTCGCCTCCAGGAAGGCGGCGTTCTCACCCAGCTCGGAGGCGAGCGCCTCACCCTTCTCGGCGTTCATGTCCGCGATCACGACGGAGGCGCCCCGTGAGTGCAGCGCGCGAACGGTGGCGGCCCCGAGCCCCGAGGCGCCCCCTGCGACCAGCGCGCTTGCCCCCTCGATCTTCATCGGCGCGGGACCCTAACGAACCGGTTCACAAAAACGTCCCAGACGGCGATCCGGCCTCGGTAGGCTTGACCAATCGCGGAGGTCGCAGCCCCCACCACAGAGGGTGGGAGTCGTCCCGCTTCCAACCGCAAGGCCGAGTTGGCCGGGCGCCTGGAGGAGGCACGTCGTCACACCCTGAGGCTGATCGAGCCGCTCACCGAGGAGCAGCTCAACCGGGTCTACGACCCGATTCTCAGCCCCCTGATCTGGGACCTCGGACACATCGCGAACTTCGAGGAGCTCTGGCTCGTCCAGCGCATCGGCGGGCGGGAGCCGCTGCGGGGCGACCTGGGCGAGCTCTACGACGCGATCGAGCAGCCGCGCAAGATCCGCGGCGAGCTCCCCATTCTCAAGGCCGACGAGGTCTGTCCCTACATGGAGCAGGTCCGCGAGCGGACCCTGGAGGTCCTCGGGGGCATCGAGCTCGACCCGGAGAACCCGCTGCTCGCGGACGGCTTCGTCTACGAGATGCTCCTCGCCCACGAGCACCAGCACAACGAAACCATGCTGCAGCTCCTGCAGATGGTCGAGTCCTATGAGCCGGTCGAGGTTGATCGGGGGCCGGCGTCTGAGCCCGCCTCCGAAGGCGACGAGATGGTCCTGGTCGAGGGTGGACCTCACGAGATTGGCGCGACGGTCGTTGGGTTCGCGTATGACAACGAGCGCCCGCGCCATCGGGTCGAGCTCGAGCCCTTCTGGATCGACCGGACGCCCGTGACCAACGCCGACTACATGGCGTATCTGGAGGAGGCAGGCGCCGAGCCGCCGATGTACTGGGAGCGCGACGGCGAGGGCGGCTGGGTCCGAACGGCGATGGGACGCAAGGAGGAGGTCGATCCGCGCCTCCCGGTGATCCACATCTCCTGGCACGAGGCCGACGCCTTCGCGCGATGGGCGGGCAAGCGCCTGCCGACCGAGGCGGAATGGGAGGCCGCCGCGCAGGGCGCCGACCGCAAGCGCGCCAACCTCGACGAGATGTCCTTCGGCCCCGCGGCCGCTGGGGCCTACGCGGACGCAGCCTCTGAGTGCGGCGCCGTCCAGATGCTCGGGGATGTCTGGGAATGGACGAGCTCGGACTTCACCGCCTACCCGGGCTTCGAGGCCTTCCCCTATCCGGAGTACTCCGAGGTCTTCTTCGGCGACGAGCACAAGGTGCTCCGCGGCGGCGCCTGGGCAACGCGCCGCGACGTGATCCGGACCAGCTTCCGCAACTGGGACCTGCCGATCCGCCGGCAGATCTTCGCGGGAATCCGCTGCGCCCGCGATGAATCCGAGGGCGCGCAAGAGTCGTAGTAACGACTGATCCGAAGCCGAGACGAACGCACAGAGGCCCAGACACCCCCCGTCGCCATCAATCCCGCCGAGACAAGTACGGACCGGATCACCGTCGAGGTGAACCTGCCTCCGGGCGGGCCGCTGTCGGGCATGGCCGCGGACGTCCGGGCCGGGCTCACCAGGCCGTTCAAGGAGCTCTCACCGCGCTACTTCTACGACGAGCGCGGCTCGGAGCTCTTCGAGCAGATCACCGAGCTCGAGGAGTACTACCCGACCCGCTGTGAGCGCGAGATCCTGGAGGAGCGCTCGGAGGAGATCTGCGAGGCGGCGAACAGGCCCGCCAGCCTGATCGAGTTGGGCTCAGGCTCTGCACGCAAGACCCGTGCCCTGCTGAACGCCATGCGTTGCGCGGGCTGCCTGGAGACCTACTGCCCGGTGGATATCTCGGAGGAGATCACCCGCGAGACGGCCGAGGCGATCGCGGACGAGTACGACGGCATCAACGTCCGCGGCCTGGTCTGCGACTTCGAGTTCGACCTCGAGCGAGTGCCCGTCGAGGGCCCGCGCGTGATCGCGTTGCTCGGCGGGACCATCGGCAACTTCGCCCCGCACCAGCGAGCGGGGTTCCTGCGCAGGATCTCGAACCTGCTCGGCCCCGAGGACCGCTTCCTGCTCGGCACCGACCTGGTCAAGGACCCGGCGATCCTCGAGGCGGCCTACAACGACTCGCGGGGCGTCACGGCCGAGTTCAACAAGAACGTCCTCGCCGTCCTCAACCACGAGCTCGGCGCGGACTTCGACCTCGGCTGCTTCGAGCACGTCGCCCGCTGGGATGCGGAGAACCTCTGGGTCGACATCCGGCTTCGCTCTCTCCAAAACCAGGTCGTGAACTTCTCGGCGCTCGCGATGCTGGTTCCCTTCGGTGCGGGGGAGGAGATGCGGACAGAGATCTCCACGAAGTTCCTCCGCCCTGGGCTCGAGGGCATCTACGCCGAGGCCGGCCTCGAGCTCACTGACTGGTGGACTGACCGCAAGGGGCTCTACGCGCTCAGCCTGGCGCGCTCTTCCAGCTCGAGCTCGTAGCGCTGCATCGTGATCGACTCCCGCCCCCAGCGCGGGGCGGTGTCCGCCGAGGTCACGGCGAAGCCGTGTTGCAGATAGAGGTGGGCGGCGGCCTCCAGCTCGCTGAAGGTCTCGAGCCAGACCCGCCGGTAGCCCTGGTCCTCGGCGAAGGCGAGCATCTCACCGAGGAGCCGCCGCCCGAGCCCATTGCCCCGAACTTCGGGGCTGAGCACTACCCAGCGGATCGCCGCCTCGCCGCCGCCCTCGTCGGTGAGAGCGATGGAGCCGACGTGCTCGCCGTCGAGCTCGACGATCCGAATCGTCTCGCGCTCACCAGGGAAGCCCCGCTCCGCAGCACGAGCCACGGCGGCGGCTACGAAGTCCCCGAACCTGGAGTCGACCCCGTACTCCTCGCCGTAGATGCGTCGGTGGTGGGCGACGATCGCCTCCAGGTCGCCAGGGCGGATGTCGTCGCGGATTACGGGCTGCGCCATCAAACGGGTTGCCCCTCGGCTAGCGCCTCGGACCACCCTCGCATCGACAGCCTCGGGCGCCGGGCGAGGGTGCCGGTCGAGCGCCCGGGACGCAGGCGGACGTCACCCGCGTGGCACCGAAGGAGCTCGCAGAGCTCCGCAGTCCGGCGGAATGGGTCCGCCACCACCTCGCCGGTCGCCAGCGAGATCGCCGCGTCGGTGCGGCGATCTCGCTCGGCCACCAGATAGGGACCGGGAGGGAGGGAACAGGAGTCGAGTTCCGCGAGCCGCTCGAGCGCGGCGATGTCATGCTCGTCCGCGAGGCGCAAGGTGACGGGCCGCTCCCAGGTCGCGGAACGGTGCTGATCCTGATTCCAGCCGGATCGACTCCGCGTCGCCATGGGATGGAGTATGCCGAGGCCCGCGATCTGCGCAAGATGTTGTTGTCACTGGATCGATCGTGATTTACGATCGGTGGGGCGATGGAACTCCGCCAGCTCCGATACGCCGAGGCGGTCGCCCGCCACCAGCACTTCACCCGAGCGGCCGAAGAGCTCCACATCGCGCAATCGGCGCTCTCCCATCAGATCAAGCGGCTCGAGGCCGAGCTCGGCACCGAGCTCTTCAGCCGCAACAGCCGCTCTGTCACGGTCACCCAGGCGGGAGAGGCGGTTGCGGCACGCGCGCGGGGTGTCCTGGATCAGGTCGACGGCCTTCGACACGAGGTGGACGAGCTCCGGGGCCTGGTTCGGGGCGAGATCAGGATCGGCGCGACGCTTCCCGCGGGCGAGATCGATGTCCCCACCGTGCTGGTTCGCTTCAGCGAGGCCTACCCCGGAATCGAGGTCGAGCTGCACGAGGGCACCGCCGGCGACATGCTGGGCCATCTCGCAGAGAACAGGATCGACGCCAGCTTCTGCCTGCTCGCCGAGGACCCACCCCCGGAGATCGCGGTCGAACCGCTCAGCGAGGAGGAGATCGTCGCCGCCTTCCCGGCGGGAAAGGGACCTGACCGCGACCGAGTCACCGCGGCCGAGCTGACTCGCCACTCGCTGATCATCCCGCGCGTCGGCTCGGCGACCCAGCAGGCCGCCGATGAGTTCTTCGCCCGCGCCGGCAAGACTCTGGACGCTTCCTTGGAGAGCGGCGATCCGTTCTTCCTCCGCTGCCTCGTGTCCGCTGGCTTCGGTGCGGCGCTGCTGCCCCGCACGCTGACCCGCCGCGAGGGGCCCCCGATCGACGTCCGCGGCCTGCGCCCGGCCATTCGCCTGCCGGCGACCCTGATCTGGCACGCCCGCCGCCACCAGACGCCCGCCGCCCGCGCCTTCATCGACTTCATCCGGGTCGAGGCGCGGGCCTAGTTCCCCACGAACTGTCCATGGAAGCCGTACGGGATGCCGTGCGGCGCCTCGGCGCGCGCGAGTTCGCTCAGGTCGGCTGCGTCCAGCACCAGCAGGAACGAGCGTCCGGAGCTCGAGTCGAAGACGACCGAGAGGAGCACGCCGCCGTCCTCGGACTGCTCCTCGGGCGCCGCGACGAACACCGGCTCCCCCGGGCTGCAGCCGTCCTCGGCCCACTCGATCGTCGAGCCGCTCTCGACGTCGGCCTTGACGATCCGGTCGAGCCAGCCCGACTTCGCGTCGACGCCCCAGACGTAGCGGTAGGGGAGCTCGTTGTTGCGGCTGTAGTTGATGCGGGGCAGCTCGAGTCCCTCGGCGAGCTGCTCGTGGGCAACGTCGCCGGAGCCGACCTCGATCCGGAAGCGGCGCAGCTCGGCCCGGGCCGCGGGCTTGCCCCCACGCAGGCGGTCGAGGTAGAGGTCCTCGACGATCTGCGCGTCGCCATAGGTGCAGGCGTCGACAACCACCGAGCCGTTCTCCTCGTAGGCGTTCGCGTGGTGGAAGCAGAAATACGGGTCGGTCTCGAAGGGACCGGTGGCTTCGCAGGTTCGCCGGTCGACCAGCGTGATCCTGGTGCCGAGCTCGGGCTTCCAGCGGTAGTTCTCGATGTAGGGACGGCCCGAGAGCGGGATGCTGATCGGGTTGACGACGAACGGGAACTCGGCGAAGACGATCCAGCGCTCGGTGAGACCGAAGGAGTGCATGTAGGCGGGTTCGGAGACCGGGAGCTGGGCGATCACCCGCGGCTTGGACTCGCCCGGCGGCACGACATAGAAGCGGTAGCGATTCCGCGGCCCGAGCTTGGCCGCGTAGTTGAGCATCCCGCCACTCGCGCGGTCCAGGTGCGGATGTGCGGTGGTCAGCATCCCGGGCGCCTCGTAGGCGACCCCGGCAGTCTCCAGCGTGTCGCCGTCGAACTCAACAGCGATCGGCGTCTCGGTCATCGAGATGTACCGCTCGCCGAGCTTGACCAGGTTGACGTTGGCGTTGTCGGTGAGCTTCGGCGAGAAGATCGACATCGCGCGCCCGAAGAGCGAACGGCACGGATCGGTAGCGAACTCCGAGTAGACGATCTCGCCCTTCTCCTCCGCGGCGCGGTACGCCCTGGTCTGCAGGAAGCGGTTCGCGTAAGAGACCTCGCCATCAGCGATGCCGAAGCGGTGCAACATCGCGAAGCCGTCGAACCAGTGGTTCATGGTCTGGCTGCCGACCTCCCATTTCGCCGGCGCGGTGCGGACCAGTGCGCCGTGCAGCCAGTCGGGGAGCCTGCCCTCCACCGGCAGACGGTCGACATGCGTCTCCCGGTCGAGCGAGTCGAACCCACCGGTCAGGTCCTGGTCGGTGGCGGGCTGGACGGTGTCGGCAACCTGGCTCATAGCGTCTCCTGAATAGTTCAATCCGTACGATTCACACCGTATCGTATTCTGCCGCCCATGGCAAAGACGCGCCTCACCCCAACCTCGTACGTGGTGCTCGGCCTGATCGAGCAGATGCAACCCGCCTCCCCCTACGACCTGAAGCGCGCGGTGGCGATGGGTGTGGGGCAGTTCTGGTCGCTTCCCCACACGCAGCTGTACGCCGAGTGCACGCGACTGGCCGAGGACGGGCTGCTCACCGAACGCCGCGAGAAGTCAGGCCGCCGCAGGCGCATCTACAGGCTCACCCAGGCTGGGGCCGAGGCGCTCGACCGCTGGCGGGCGGAGCCCACCGGCGAGCTCTACGAGCTCCGGGACGCCGGCCTGCTCAAGCTCTTCTTCGGGGCCGACCCCACGAAGATCGCGCCGCAGCAGCTCCAGACCCACGAGGCCAAGCTCCGCGAGTACGAGGCGCAGCTCGAGCAGGCCCGCCAGGCGGGCCTGCCGGACGGCGTCACCCACGCGATCGAGGCCGGCATCGGCCACGAGCGGGAGTACGTCCGCTTCTGGAAGCGGTTAGGCGGGAGCTAGCGCGTCGATCAGCTCGCCGAGCTTGTCCGGCGTGGTGATCGGGGTGATCACCGGCAGCGTGATCCCGCCCTCGACGAAGGCCCCGAGCCGCTCGCGCATCTGCTCGGGGGAGCCGAAGATGAACATCTCCTCGATCAGGTCCCAGGGCGCGGCCGCCGCAGCCTTCTCGCGGTCCTTGGCGCTCCAGGCCTCGACCATCTCGTCGATCTTCTCGCCGTAGCCGAGCCAGCGGTAGAAGGCCTCGTAGACGGGGACGGTTATGTAGGAGGAGAACATGAAGCGCGCGAGCGGCTCGACCTGCTCGCGCTCGCCGGGGAGGCAGAAGAAGCGGCAGAGGAGTTCGAAGCCCTCGGGCGCGCCCTCGAGTTGCTCAACGACCTTCGGCAGGCCCTCCAGCGGCAGGAAGTTGGTGAAGGCGCCGTCGCCCTTCTCAACGGCGAGCCGAAGCATCTTGCCGCGCAGCGCGGCGACGATGATCGGCACCCTCTCGTCAGGCGGGCGCTCCAGCTTGAAGCCGCCGTCCGCCCGCTCGCCGGCGAGGGCGGTGCGCAGGAAGTCGATCGTCTCCGACATCTTGCTGAGCGGCTTCTCGAACGGCATCGCGTTCCAGTCCTCGATGATCCGGTCGGAGGAGGCGCCGATGCCGAGCGCGAAGCGTCCGCCAGAGGCGTCCGCCACCGCGGCAGCCTCCTGCGCGAGCAGCGCCCGGCCGCGCTGCATCACGCCGACCACGCCGGTTCCAAGCCGGACCTTTTCCGTCCATGCGGCCCCGAGAACGAGAGGGGAGAAGCCATCCGGTCCGTTCGTCTCGCCCGACCAGAGATCCGTGTAGCCGGTCGCCTCGGCGCGCTCGTAGAGCTCGGCGTTGTCGGCGAGGCCGACGCCGGTGAACGGCACGGTGAGTCCCCAGCGCTGCATCGGAAGCGACCTTATCGAGGGGAGTTGGGATAGGGTCGGGCCATGGAGAGAGTCTCGGCTCAGCGCGCCCGGGTGGACACCTCGAGGCTCGACCGGACCGAGATTGTCGGGATGGTCGCCGCGGCCGTGCTGATCATCAGCGTTTTTCTGGAGTGGTATTCGCTCACGACTGATCAGAGCGTCGTCCGGCGAGGTGACGACCCATCCAACTGGGCCTGCGGGGTCGACAACACCAGTTGCAGCGGCTGGGACACGTTCCCCGTCATCGGCGTGCTGCTGATCCTCGCGGCGCTGGCGCCGTTCATCCTCTCGTGGATCGTGATGCGCGGCCACGCGCTCTCCTGGCCGCGCGGTGAGATGACGGCGGTCGTCGGCCTGATCGCGTTCGTGCTGGTCGCCTTCAACGGGATCATCGACAAGCCTCAGGACGGGCTCGAGATGGGCCTCGGCCTCGGCTACTGGCTCGCCCTGCTGGCCTCGTTCGTGATCTTCCTCTCGGGCGGCTTCCGAGCCGTGGAGAGCGGCGGCGGGGCGCAGCGAAAACCGCCTGCCACCTTTTAGCGGCCGCTTGCGGCCGCTGAAAGTAGGTCCGGCGGCGGTGTTTGTGGCCGCCGTTTGTGGCGAAGCCGAATAACCTGAACCGAATGCCCGAGGCCGAGCAGCACGTGATCTCGCACGACGTCCGGGACCCTTCCCATCCGGACCGCAACCTGGCGCTCGAGCTGGTCCGCGTCACCGAGGCGGGTGCCCTGGCGGCGGGCCGCTGGGTGGGGCGCGGGGAGAAGGAGAGCGCCGATCAGGCGGCGGTGGACGCGATGCGGGTGATGCTCGACACGGTGCCGATGGACGGGATCGTGGTGATCGGGGAGGGCGAGAAGGACGAGGCGCCGATGCTCTTCAACGGCGAGGAGATCGGCGACGGCAGCCCGCCGGTCGTCGACATCGCCGTCGATCCACTGGAGGGCACGACCCTGACGGCGCGCGGCATGCCCTCGGCCCTCTCGGTGATCGCGCTCTCGGACCGCGGCACGATGTTCGACCCCGGTCCCTGCGTCTACATGGAGAAGATCGCCACCGGCCCCAGGGCCGCCGACCTGATCACTCTCGACGAGCCGCTGGAGGACGTGATCCCGAAGATCGCCGAGCGCAAGGGTGGGGAGCCGGGCGACGTCACGGTGATCATGCTCGACCGGCCCCGCCACGAGCAGGCGGTCGAGGCGCTACGCGAGGTCGGCGCCAGCATCCGCTTCATCTCCGACGGGGACGTCGCGGCCTCGCTCTTCGCGGTGATGCCGAACACCGGGATCGACCTGCTCTGGGGGGTGGGCGGCACTCCGGAAGGCGTGCTCTCCGCTTCAGCGATCAAGTGCCTGGGCGGGCGCATCCTCGGCCGGCTCTGGCCCCGCGACGACGATGAGCGGAAGGCGGCGGAGGACGCCGGATATGACCTCGACCGTGTACTCGACACCGACGATCTGGTGGGCGGGAACGACGTCTTCTTCGCGGCCACGGGCGTCACCGACGGCGATCTGCTCGATGGTGTGCGCTATCTGGACGACGGCCACGCGACCACCGAGTCGCTCGTGATGCGCTCCCGCTCGGGAACGGTGCGCCGTGTGCAGGCGACCCACGACCGGCCCAAGCTGCGCGAGGTCGTGGGGGTGAGATACGGCTAGCCGTCGATGGGCAGAGACCCGGTGTCGTCCTGCTCGTGGCGGAGCGAGTTGATCACGGCGCCGGCGAGCATCGCCAGGCTGATCGCGTAGAACCAGAGCAGGGCGACGAGGATGAAACCGATCGTCCCGCCGATCCGTTCCAGATCGGAGATGTTGTTGAGGTAGAGGGGGAAGATGTAGTTGCCGGCGGCCGTGATCACGGAGAAGAAGAGGGCGCCGGGCCAGACCGAGCGCCAGGGCATGTGTCCCTTCGGCACCGCCCAGTAGATCAACGAGACGACCATGAAGGTCACGGCGAAGCCGCCGATCACCACGATCGCGGTCCGGATCGAGCCCCACTCGGAGAGGCCGAAGGGCAGGTCATCCGCCCGCGTGAGCACGGCGCTCTCAATCGTGGGAACCGAGACGCTCGCCAGCAGCAGCAGGATCAGCCCGAGCAGCATCACCAGCGACCAGCGCTTCTGCTGCACCCAGCCGCGGCACTCGACGTGGTAGATCCGGCAGAAGGCGGTGTCCATCGCGCCCCAGAAGGAGGCGCCGATCCAGATCCCGCCGATGATTGCCGCGATCCCGATCGTGGTGGAACTCGCCCGGACCCGGTCGATCGCGTTCTGGAGGGCGTCCTGCTCGATGTTGGGGAAGAGGCGTTGGATGTCGAGGATGACGCTGCGCTCGACGTCCGGGCTGTCGACGACCTGCCCGAAGATGAAGAGGACCAGCAGGGCGAAGGGGAAGACCGCGAGCATCAGGTTGTAGGCGACCATGCCCGCGAGGCCGGTGATGTTCTCCTTGTAGGCGCGGTTCCAGAAGGCGCGCAGCCAGAGCTGCCAGGAGCGTTCCTGGTCACCCGGCTTCGCCATATGACGGGTCCCGCTGTCGCGCGCCCTCGCACCTACGTTCATGCGTAACGAACGCCCGGTGAGGGGTACCTCGGTGGGCGGCCGGAACTTTCCCTCACAACGCCTGTTCGTGGGAGGGCGTTCGGAGAACAGCCCGTTTTGCGGCGAAGCCGTCTTGCAGGCACGTTTCGTGCGTTGAGTACAAAAAGTGAAGTGGCTACCATGCGAACGGACGTTTGAGGAAGACTCGCGATTTCTAGGTCCAGAGATGCATTCGACGGCGGAGGCGGCTTCACCGCTCCGCGTTTTTCTGGCCTTCAGGGGGAATTTGAGTAAAGGTCTTGTCGTGAGCGGCCGACATGAGTTCAGCCAGAACTAGGTAGCGCGAGAGCCAGGAAACCGAACCACAGCCAGGAAGGAAGAGCGTAGGCGAATGCTGGTAGCGGAGATTCAGGAACTTGAAGAGGTAAAGACGCTGGTCACCAAGGGCCAGCAGCTCGGCGTCCTCACCTTCGGCGACGTCGCCACCGCTGTGTCCGAGGTCGAGCTCGACGAGTCCGACGTCGAGGACCTCTACGGGCACCTCGAGAAGGCCGGCATCGAGCTGGTCGAGGACCTCGACCCGGCTCAGAAGGCCGCCGCCGAGAACGAGCGGTCCGATGGCAAGCGCGGTCGCAAGCGCCAGAAGGCGCTCGACCTGAAGCCGGATATGACCACCGATTCCTTGCAGCTCTTCCTCAAGGACATCGGCAAGGTCAGGCTGCTCACCGCCGCCGAGGAGGTCGACCTGGCGAAGAAGATCGAGCGCGGCGACCTCGACGCGAAGCAGAAGATGGTCGAGTCGAACCTTCGCCTGGTCGTCTCGATCGCCAAGAACTACCGCAACCAGGGCCTGCCCTTCCTCGACCTGATCCAGGAGGGGACGCTGGGCCTGGTCCGTGCGGCGGAGAAGTTCGACTACCGCAGGGGCTTCAAGTTCTCCACCTACGCCACCTGGTGGATCCGCCAGGCAGTCGCCCGCGCGCTCGCCGACAAGGCGCGGACCATCCGCATCCCCGTCCACATTGCCGAGAAGCTCAACAGGATCCGCCGCGTGGAGCGCAAGCTGGTCACCGAGCTCGGCCGCGAGCCGACGCCGGAGGAGATCGCCGAGGTCACCGGCGACATCGAGCCCGAGGAGGTCGACTCGATCAAGCGCTCGGCGCAGGCGCCTGTCTCCCTTGAGAAGCCGGTCGGCGACGAGGAGGAGTCGGAGTTCGGCCAGTTCATCGCCGACGAGCGCGCCGAGTCCCCCTTCGAGCGGGCGGCCGAAATCTTCACCAAGGAGGCGCTGAAGGAGG
>DATFOK010000053.1:0-5903 GCA_035265665.1 Solirubrobacterales bacterium
CTCTTCTCGCGTGTCTCTGGTCTCGTCAGCCATCGCAGCCGTTCTCCTCCTACGTGGGCAGGGTCAGCCCCCGATTGGCGCCCTTGGATTCGCGCCCCAGAACACCAGGGTTCCCATCATCCCGATGATGTGCACAAGGACGATGTTAAGCACCATCGACTTCGCCGTCGCCGTACCCACTCCGACCGGGCCACCGGAGGCCGTGTAGCCGTAGTAGCAGCCGACGAGCACGATGGCCGTAGCCATCACCATCGCCTTGATGACGCTGAATAACAGGTCGGGCGGGTTCTGGAACATCCAGAAGATCAGGAAGTAGCCGCCCGACGACACGTCGCCGATCTGCTTGACGACCGCGAGCCAGCTGGCGAAGTATCCGATGCCGATCGCGGCCAGGTACATGAACGGGAGCGTCAGCCACGCGCCCAGCAGCCGCGTCGCGGCCAGGAACGTCATCGGCGGCACGCCCATGACCTCGAGGGCGTCGATCTCGTCGGAGATCCGCATCGCGCCGAGCTCGGCGACGATGCCGGTGCCGACCTTGGCGGCCATCATGTAGCCGAAGGCGTACGGGATCACCTCCCGCAGGTCGCACCAGGCCGCGAAGACGCCCGCGTAGGCCGGCGCCCCGACCGAGCGGTTGAAGTAAGCGCCCTCGATCCCGCACTGAAGCCCGAGGATGAAGACGAGGCCCCAGATGACGATCGTCGATCCGAGGATGAGGATCCCCGCCTGGCGCAGCGCCTCGCCGAAGAACTGCAGCACCCGCCCGGAGTAGACGAGCCCCATCGTGCGACCGCAGAAGCGGGCGATCTCGCCGAGCGAGGCGAGCCAATCTCTTGGAACAGCGAGCCAGCCTGGCATTACTTGATCACGTTCAATTCCGGATGGGTGGCGAGCAGCGTCTGGGTGAAGACGTAGTTGAAGGCAAAGACCCCCAAGAAGGCGATCACGACCGCCTCGTTGACGGCGCGGCCGACCCCGGCGGCGCCCCCGGACGCATTCATCCCCTTGTAGGAGCAGACGATCGCGATGATCGCCCCGAACAGGGTGCACTTGAGGATCGAGCCCCAGAGCTCGGTCACGCTGGCGTTGTTCAAGAGGGTGGCGAAGAAGCCGCCGAGCGGGGCGTGGTAGGCGATCTCGGCGAAGATCCCGCCGGCGATCCCGAACAAGAGCGCGTAGATGTCCAGGAGCCCGGTGAGGATCATCAGCGAAAGGAAGCGGGGGACGACGAGGTTTTTGATCGGATCGACGCCGAGGACCTGGAGCGCGTCGAGCTCCTCGCGGATCTTGCGGGCGCCGAGGTCGGCGGTGATCGCGGTGCCGGCGACGCCGGCGACGACGACCGCGGTCACGAACGGCGCGAACTCCCGGACCGAGGCGAGGATGAAGAAGCCGCCGAGGCGATCGAGGGCCCCGAACAGGGTCAGGAAGTTGGCCGCCTGCAGCCCGGGGGCGCCGAAGCCGAAGGCGACGGTGGAGATCAGCATCGGAAACCAGCACAGCTGCAGGGCGAAGATGAACTGGGAGATGAACTCGCCGCCATAGGGATATGGCGGCCTGATCGCGGCCGTGATCGTCTTGCCGGTGAGGATCATCATGTTCCCCACCTGCTCGAACAGGCTCTTGGCCGGTAGGAACGCCCTGTCTGCGACGGTTCGGACCACTATCGCCTCCTCCCTATGACCGCCTCACGCGGCGCGGGTAAGGGACATCCGGACGAGACCTTCACGCGCCACCAGTTCATGAGCGCGCCCACCGGCCCCCACTTCGGCTGGACCTCCCAGGTCCCGCAGCCGGGCTCACCCAGATCGTCGCTGGCGACGGTCTCCCACTTGTGCGCGGCCGGATCGACCGTCATCTCCTCCAGCCTGGTGCGGGCGCGCCGCTGGCGATCGCCGCGGCGCTCGGCGGCCGCGCGGGCGCGGTTGAGACGCTCGATCAGGTCGTCTCGGATCTGTTCGAGCTCGGCCATGTCCGGCACATGGCCCTTGGGCCGAAGAAGAGGATGGGTGGGCTCGCCGGGCTTGCGGGAGTCCGCCGGGTATGAGGCGAGCTGAGCCTCGAGACGCGCGATCTGGCGGCGAAGCTCCTGTCGACCGAGGCGCTCGTCGCCCTGAACCGGGGGCACCTCCGTGTCCTGAGTGCGGTCCACGGCGGCCGGATCGCTCTCGAGCCCCTCGGAACCGGCGGAGTAGATCGCCCGCGCGAGGTCGCGCGGATCGACCCCGCTCTCCCTGGCGCTGTCCACGGCCTCCGTGGCGAGCCGCTCGAGATCCGGCGAGCTGGGGGCATCCTCGGCGACGAACGTCCCGAGCCCGTGGCGGGAGGCGATGAGCCCGTCCTCCATCAGCCGGTGGTAGACCGCCCGAGCGGTGTTGACGTTGACGCCTGTGCCGGTCGCGAGCTCGCGAACGCCGGGCAGCCGGTCGCCGGGACCGAGCTGACCGCTCGCGATCAGCACCCGTAGGCGCCATGCGAGCTGGGCACCGAGAGGTAGATCGTCCGCTCGGGCGAGATCCGGAGCCTGGTCGAGGGGCGCGGGCGTGTCCGGGCCGGTCAACTGTGCCATTGCACTAGCACACTAGCACTCCAGCCCGCGGCGGTCAACCGAGGAACTCGACCGCGTGAATCGCGTTGGTAGCCTCAGCCGACCGTGAGGATCGCCAGGTCGCTGCTCGACGAGATCGTCGCCCACGCCCGCGACGACGTTCCGAACGAGTGCTGCGGGATGGTCGCCGGCTCCAACGGCGAGGCCACGCGGGTGTATCGGGCTCGGAACGCCGAGGCCAGCCCGTTCCGGTACACGATCCATCCGCAGGATCAATTCCGCATCACTATGGAGATCGAGGAGGGCGGGGAGGAGATCGCGGCGATCTACCACTCGCACACCAAGAGTCCGCCGGAGCCGTCGCAGACGGACATCAACCTCGCGGAGAACTGGCCGGACCCCCTGTATGTGATCTGCTCCCTCGCGGATCCCGAGGCCCCCGACGTGCGTGCCTGGGCAATCCGCGACGGCCAGGTCGAGGAAGCCGAGCTGGATGTCGAGTGAGGGGGCGGGGGCCGAGGTCCGCCCGCTCGCATGCCCGCGCTGCGCTCGCACCTACACGCTGGACGAGCGCTTCTGCAGCGAGTGCGGAATGCCGCTGGTCTACGTGGGCCGCGACGCGGAGAAGCCGATCACCGAGACGCACGAGCGAGCGCGCAAGATCAAGCCGCAGTACACCGGCGGAAGCCAGATCCGCGTGGCGAGCGCCGCAAACCTCGCCGAGGCCGAGCTGATCCAGGGCATCCTCCTGGAGGAGGGGATCCCGAGCTTCCAGCGCCGCAGCCGAGGCTTCGACGTGCCGGACTTTCTGGCGGCCGGGCCGCGGGACATCCTCGTGCCGGAGGCCGGCGCCGAGGCCGCCCGCGAGGTTCTGGCCCAGACGCCGGTCGGGGAGCAGCAGGCGCTCCAGCCCGAGGGGGGCACGACCACCACCCGCCCGCTGGTCCTGCTGGCCGGGATCGTCGGCGCGATGGCCGTCGCCTTCGGCCTCGCCTGGCTCCTGCTCCAGCTCGGGAGCTAGCTCGGGTCGGGCGCCTCGATCGGGTAGCGGAGCGCCGCCAGCTCGTCGCGGAACTCGCGGGCGAAGCGCCCGGCGAGATCCGGATCGAGCTCCGTGCGCCAGCGGCCGACCGACGCCTTGGGATTGGAGGCACTCACATGCAGCCTTCGGAGCTCGGCGTCGCTCGCGGCCGCGGCCGGGTCGAGGCTGATGGAGAGCCACTCCTCGAGCCTCTGCGCCTGCCCCGGGAGGTCCGTGACGAGATCCTCGTAACGGAAGACCGGGAAGTCCCCTGACCCCTCGACCTCGGCGATCCAGCGCATGCGGCTGCGCTCGCGGTCGATGAAGCGCTCGATGCGCTCCTCCTCCGATTCGCCCGGCGCCGGGCGCGCCCCCACGAATGCAGCCCTGCCTTCACTCTGCCGCTTGGCGTCGAAGGCGTGAAACGAGACGTACATGTCGCGGGGATCGCGCACGAGGACCAGCACCCGCACCGGGGGGAGCTCGCCGAGGTCGGTCATCCGGGTGTCCCGGTGCTTCTCGGCGTAGTAGCGGACGCCCGCCTCGGGGTCGCCGTGCTCGACGCGCACCTGCTCGGCGGCGCGGCGCGAGAACTCGCTCCAGGCAGCCTCGAACATCCGCTTCGACATGGAGTCCTCCGGGTCGTGCATGAGGTCGGATGACCAGGGCGGGGGACCCATGAGCGATTTCATCGACTCGTAGGTGAGCGAGCTCAGGTCGAGGTAGGTCCACCCCACGCTCTTGTCGCGGCGCTCGAGCAGGCGCGACCATCGCCACAGGTAGGCGAAGTACTTCTTCTCGTACGGGTAGGGACCCGGAATCGCCACGTTGGGCGAGGTGGCGAGCAGTCGCATCATGAGCGTGCTGCCGTCGCGCCCCGTGTGATCGACCAGGATGGGTGTGAGCACGTTGGGAAACCCCTACGAGCTACACGGAGAGCTCGTCGCCCAGGTCGAGCGCGGGGACCTCCTCGGCGAGATCGAGGCGGCGCTCGGTGAGCTTGCGCAGGTAGCTTCGCCACTCGTGCTCGATGTCCCGGTAGCGCCCGTCGAAGGCGAGCTCCAGGGCGCCGCGCGGACCGTCGCGCCGCAGGCGCGAGGCGAGCACGTCGCAGGCGTCGGGCCCGCGCTCGCGCTCGAGCAGGTCGAAGATTGTGCCGCCGAGGATGATCGCGTCCCGCGACGAGGGCGGGAATTCTGGGGGCCTGCGGTCGCGAAGCCGGGTGCTGACGGCCGCCCGGAACAGGAGGACCTGGTTCGAGTAGTACTGAGCCGCGCCCTCGATCAGCCAGGTCCACTGCAGGTAGCGCACGAACCGGCGCGGGCCCCACGGCGGCGGGAGCCGTCTGTTGTTGGAGCCCAGAACCACCTGGACGTACAGCCGTTCGGGGGTTCCGCGCAGGGCGGCCAGGGAGTCTTCGCCGGCGGCGCGGCGATCGAGGTAGGTGCCGTTCAGGACGTGCAGCTCGGTCGCCATGGCCCAGCCGGCCAGATACCGGCGCCCGGCGGGCGCCGCGGCGAGCCGAGCGAGCGGCAGGAAGGGGTGCGCGGCGTCGAGCCAACCGGGGGTCGGGTGGATGATGACCGTGATGCCGCCGGGCACATCGTCGAATCGCTCCTCGAGGTGCAGGCGCAGATCCTCGAGAGCGTCGAGGGTTCGCTGTGCGTAGTCGGTGTCCTCGGCCTCATGCCGAGCGATGAAGCTCAACGACTCCGTCTCGATCCACGGCATCCGCCAACGAGGTTAGTTGACGTCGCCGCAGCGATTCGTGGCGATCTGCCGAAATTGCGGGTTCCCGGGGGCTACTCGGCCGGGTCGTGCTCCGCCGCACGATCGCGTTCGTAGTCGAGCTCGGTTCGTACCCCCACGGCCTCCAGGGCCGCGCGGGCATCCTCGATGCTCTCGGTTCCTGCCACCGTCTGGGCGAGCGGCAGCTCTGCGACCGTCGCGCCGACGTCGAAGAAGAACGTGAGCGCGCCGATCGGACCCAGCTCGACCTCGCGACGTCCACCGCGGATGGGCACAGGCCCGGTCTCGCCGCGTGCGCAGCGCGCAACGAGCAGGCTGGCCTCGGTGGGCACGACCTCAGCCGCGAGCTCGATCTCGGAACCGAGCGCCGGCGAGATGCCCCACGTCCCGAGCCATGCACCGGCGCGGCCGAGGGATGCGACCCGCTCGAGGACCTGCGTGGCCGACAGCTCTCCGTCGCATCCGGCGCCGATCACGGCCAGTAGGGGTTGCCGGTCGCGCGCTGCGCCCAGCATCCCCGCCACCATGACCGCGTCGCAGAGCGGGCTGGCCAGGCCGGGCTCCCCACCCCGGGCCAGCACG
>DATFOK010000054.1:0-33438 GCA_035265665.1 Solirubrobacterales bacterium
CCCGACCGCGATCCCTTCTCGAGGTCGATCTGGGTGATGTCGCCCGTCACGACGAACTTCGAACCGAAGCCGAGCCGGGTGAGGAACATCTTCATCTGCTCGGGGCTCGTGTTCTGAGCCTCGTCGAGGATGACGAATGACGAGTTCAGTGAGCGGCCACGCATGAATGCCAGCGGCGCCACCTCGATCGTGCCGCGCTCGAAGTAGGAGTTGACGCGCTCCGGATCGAGCATGTCGTAGAGCGCGTCGAAGAGGGGGCGCAGGTACGGGTCGACCTTCGCCTGGATGTCGCCTGGCAGGAAGCCGAGCCGCTCGCCGGCCTCCACCGCGGGCCGGGTGAGGATCACGCGCTGGACGTCGCCGCGCGAGAGCGCCGCCGCGGCCATCGCCACCGCCAGGAAGGTCTTGCCGGTGCCGGCGGGGCCGATGCCGAAGGTGATCGTGTGCCTGCGGATCGAGTCGACGTACCCCTTCTGGTTGACGGTCTTGGGCGCGATCCGCGTGTTGCGGTGCTGCCAGATCACGTCCTCGAGGATCTCCGCCGGGCTCTCGTGCTTGTCGAGCGCGCCCGTGACCGCCTCGATCGTGCCCGGGGCGATCTCGTGGCCCTGTTCGATCAAGTCGACCAGCTCGCCGACCACGGTCTCGGCTGTCCGCACATCGCCCACTTCGCCGTCGAGCGTGAGCACATTTCCACGCAGGAAGAGATCGACGTCGAGATGCCCTTCGAGGGTCTTCAGCACCGCGTCCTCGGAGCCGGCCAACTCCGCGGCGACGGTGTTGTCGATCGTCAGCTGCCTGCGAGCCACTAAGAGCTCAGCGTCTCCTTCACAAGCGCGCTGACCCGCTTGCCGTCGGCTCGCCCGCCGACCTTCGGCATCAGCACCTTCATGACGCCCCCCATGTCCTTCGGCTCACTGGCGCCGGACTCCTCGATCGCCCCGGCGACCAGCCCAGAGAGCTCCTCGTCGGAGAGCTGCTCCGGGAGGTAGTCCTCGATCAGCTTCGCCTCCGCCTCCTCGGCCTCGGCCTGCTCCTTCCGGTCACCCTCGCGGAGCGCCTCCGCGGCATCGAGGCGGCGCTTGCGCTCGCGCTGTAGGGCGGCGACCTCGTCACCCTTGCCCTCCTTCTGCTCGGCCTGGAGAGCGTTGACGAGCATGCGCAGCTGGCCGACGCGCTCGCGCTCGCCGGCCCTCATCGCCGTCTTCACGTCCTCCTGGACCTGCTCGAGGATGCTCATCGGCTAAAGCGTAGTCGGCGGGGTGGCCGCGCCATTGGTCTCAAGCCCGGCTGCGCGGAGCACGATCGTGAGCGACGCCTCAGGGCCCGGCCAGGCCTCGCGGACGAGATCGCCTCCGCCACCATGCACGACGAGGCGGAGCGCCAGACCGAGAAGCACCGCGTCGTCGAGCTGGCCGATGCCGGGAAGAAAGTCGGGGACGACGTCTATAGGGAATGCCAGATAACCCAGAACTCCGAAGAGGACGGCTCGTCTAGCTCGGGAGATGCGCCTGTCCCTGGCCAGACGCGAGACGAGGACGACGCAGTCCGGGATGAAGCCGGCGAGCGCGCGGGCGTCCTCGCGGCGACCGGCGGCGATCAGGGCGGCGACCGCCAGGACGTAAACACCGGCGATGAAGAGGAGCAGGCCCCAGGGCCAAAACGGCATCTCCTCGGGCTTGAGAACCGTCATCGACAGAGTTTCGAGCGGTTTGCCGCGCTATTCGGGGAAAAGAGCTCGAGATTCGATCTCACGGGAGCTCCACCAGCTCGATCTCGCCCAGGGGCATCTGCAGGAAGCGGGTGCCGAGCGCACGGAACGAGTCTGGATCGCCCGTGCAGAGGAAGCGATAGGCCCCCTCTTCATTGCCGGTTTTCGATAGCCCGGCCTCCGCAAGGGCCCGCTGCGCGGTGCCCGCGATCGCGTGACCGGCGGAGACCAGGTGCACGTCCCGGCCGAGAATCCGCTGCAGCATCGGCCGGACGAGGGGGTAATGCGTGCAGCCGAGGATCACGGTGTCGACCTCGGCGCGCTTCAACGGCTCGCAGTAGGAGCGCACCATCTCGACGACGCTCTCCTCGAACGGGAAGCCGCGCTGGATCACCGCGGCCAGGTCGGGAGCCTCTACCTCCGTCACGGTCAGCGCGCGCTGCTGCGCGGCGAGTGCCCGCAGGTAGGCGCCGCTGCGCACGGTGGCGGGCGTCGCCAGGACACCGACCTTGCCGGTCTGGCTCAGCGCGGCAGCGATCTCCGCCTCGGGATCGATCACCGTCACGACGCCGATCCCGGTCTCCGCCGCGATCCGCCTGGCGGCGTCCTGTCCCGCCGACGCCGCCGAGTTGCAGGCGATCACCAGCAGCTTCGCGCCACGCTCGAGCAGGTAGCGGCTCACCTGCTCGACGTGATCGCGCAGCTCCTCGGCGGTTCGCGCCCCGTAGGGAAAGCGGCCGTCGTCACCGAGGTAGACGTAGTCCTCCTCCGGCAGCGAGACGAGGCATTCGTGGAGGACGGTGAGCCCTCCCACACCCGAGTCGAACATCGCGATCGGGAGGTCCGGCGTGATCTCGGGCGCCATCAGAATCCCGACACCCGTCGCAGGAGCATCGCCGCCCACTCGCCCTCCGTCCGCCGGTCCTTCTCGGCGAGGCCGGCTCCCGCAAATGCCGCGGCCACCTCGTCGGCCTCGGACTCGAGCATCCCCGAGCAGACGAGGAGATCGGGGACCTCGCCTCCCGGTGCGAGGTGGCCGGCACAGTCCTCGAGCAGGTTCGCGGTCAGGTTGGCGACGACCGTCGAAGCGGTCGGCGGGGCGGCCTCTCGGACGTCGACGCGCTCGAGTGCCAGCTCCACCCCGTTCGCCTCGGCGTTGGCGCGTGCCGTCTCGAGCGATGGCTCCTCTCGATCGCAGCCCGTCACCGGGCCCCAGCCCAGCTTGGCGGCCGCGATCGCGAGCACTCCCGAGCCCGTGCCCCAGTCGGCGAGCGGCCCCGACGCCTCACCGGCCTTCTCGAGCTCGATCAGGAGCGTGAGAGAGAGACGCGTCGTCGGATGGCCGCCCGTGCCGAAGGCATGACCGGGATCGACGACCACGTCGATCAGGCCGTCCTGGGGGTCCCACCAGGACGGGCGGACGCCGACCCTGCCGGCGACCTCGATCGGGCGGTGGAAGTCGGCCCAGCGATCGGCCCAGTCATCGGGGACCGAGGTCGTCGTGACGTCCACCAGGCCTCCCCCGGCCGCGGCTTGGAGCTCGCCAAGCTCCGGGACCTCACCGGGTGGGCCGTAGATCGCGAACTCGACCCAGCCCGGCCCACGCTCCTCCTCGAGCCCGTTGGGCGCCAGCTCGAGCAGGTTGGACATCACCTGCTCGGCGTACTCCGGCTCGCAGCGAACCGCGAGGCGGATCATCTAGGCCGCGAAGGCTGTCCTGGACCAAGCGCCTCGGCGAGGCGCTCGGCGGCCTCTCGCTGCTCCGGGTCGAGGTCGGTGGGCACCACCAGCTCGAAGACGACGTGCTGATCGCCGCGGCGGCCCCCGTGGAGGGGAGGGAGCCCGCGCCCGCGGAGCAACGCGACGTCCCCGTGCTGCGTGCCCGCGGGGACCTCCATCGCGACCTCGCCCTCCAGGGTCGGCACGAACACCTCACCGCCGACGACCGCGGTCATCACCGGCACCTCCGCCCGGGCGATCAACTCGGTTCCCTGGCGGGTGAAGCGCTCGTCCGGCTCGATCCTGACCTCGACGTAGAGATCGCCCTGCCGGCCGCCGGCCGCGCCGGCGTGGCCCGCTCCGGCGATCCGCACTCGCTGACCGTCCTCGATCCCGGCCGGGATCTCGACCTCCCATGTGCGCATCTCGCTGATCCGCCCGGCGCCTCCGCAGTGCTCGCACGGCGTCTGCGGGATCCGGCCCTCCCCGCCGCAGCGGTCGCACGGCATCGCGCGCACCACCTGACCGAAGATGCTGCGGCTCACCTCCCTGAGCTGGCCGGTGCCGCCGCAGCGGTCGCAGGTCTCGATCGGCGTGCCGGGTTCCGCGCCGTTGCCCCGGCAGCGCTGGCAGACGCTGACAGCCTCGAAGGAGACCTCGCGCTGCTGATCCTCGAGGACGTCCTCCAGGGCAATCTCCACGATCGCCCCGATGTCGGCGCCCGCGCCCGAGGCCCGGCCGAAGCCGAACGGGTCGCCGCCGCCGAAGATCGCGTCGAAGATGTCCTGGACGCTGCCGAAGCCCGAGGCCGGATCGAAACCGTGTGAGCGCAGCCCCTCGTGGCCGAAGCGGTCGTATGTGCGGCGACGCTCCGGGTCGGAGAGGACCTCGTAGGCCTCGGCCGCCTCCTTGAACTTCTCTTCCGCCTCCGGGTCGTGGGCGTTGACATCGGGGTGGAGCTCACGGGCTAGCTTCCGGAACGCCTTCTTGATCTCGCCGTCGGAGGCGCCCCGCTGGAGGCCCAGCACCTCGTAGTAGTCGCGCTTCATCGTCGCCATCGGAGGCGGCTACTCGTCGTAGACCGTCTCGAAGAAGCGGGAGAGCTCCCCGGCTGCCCCTCGTACGCTGGCGATCGCGGTCGCGTAGTCCATCCGCAGCGGGCCGATGATCCCGACCGACCCGAGGTTGCGATAGCCGAGGCCGTAGTTGGCGCCCACCACGCTGACCTCGCGCAGCTCCGGTGCGGGGTTCTCGCGGCCGATCCAGACGAAGACGGAGCGCCGCTCGAGCGCGGTGCGAAGCGCGCGCAGCACGTTCACACGGCGCTCGAGCGCCCGCATCAGGTCGTCGGCGTGCGGCAGGTCGGCGAGGTGCTCCTCGGAGAGCAGGCGCGCCGCCCCGTCCACATAGAGGGTGTCCTCCGCCGACTCGTCGAGGTCGGTGAACGCGCTGGAGATCTCCGCCACGAAGCCCCTCTCCTGCTCACCAAGCTCGTCGTCCCGCAGCCGGTCGGCGGCCATCCGCGCCCCCAGGCCCAGACCGGAGAGCCGCTCATTCAGGTAGCTCGCGGCCCACTCGACCAAGCCGGGGTCGACCTCCCGATCGAAGGTGAAGGCGCGCTTGGTCACGCCACCGTTCGAGGCGATCACCATGACCATCACGACCCGCGGCTGCAGCCGCAGAACCTCGATCCTGTGGATCGTCGCCGTATGGAGCGGTGGCGCGGTGACCAGCGCCACCAGATCGGTGATCTGGGACAGCGTGGTCGTCGTGTCCCGGATCGCGACATCGACCTCGCGGCGCATCCGCGAGACACCGAGCTCCTCCGAGGTGGGACGCGGCAGCCTCTCCTGCCGAGCGAGGAGCTGCTCGACGTAGAAGCGGTAGCCGCTGTCGGTCGGCACCCGTCCGGCTGAGGTGTGCGGATGAGTCAGGAATCCCTCGTCCTCGAGGCTGGCCAGCTCGGCCCGCACGGTGGACGCGCTCCAGTCGATGTCCGCGCGGTTCGCGAGCTCGCGCGAGCCGACGGGACGCCCGTCATCGACGTAGCGCTCCACCAGCAACCGCAGGATCTGGCTTTGGCGTTCGCTCAACACGGCGTCACTAAGCATAGGAACGCCGAGCTACGAAACCTGAACCTCAGCCTCCGCGTTGCGGATCACCTGGTTCTCGCCCTGCGCGGCGACGGTGTCCACCACGACTCGGTCGCCATCGGCCTTCTTGACCGTCCCGCTCACCACCAGCTCCTGCTCCGGGAACCCCATCCCTCGGAACTGAACCGAGAGGCGCTTCAGTGCGCGCGGATCGCCGTCGGCCAGCTGGGCGTTGCCGCGCGCCACCTGGGCCATCATCCAGAGCCCGTGCAGGATGTTGCCGGGAAGGCCGACGGCCTTGGCGAACTCGGGATCGATGTGAATCGGGTTGAAGTCGCCCGAGGCGCCCGCGTAGCGATGCGGGAGGTACTTGTCGGGCGTCACCTTGAGCTCGGGGATCGGGTCGCCCGGCTTCAGATCGGCGGGCGCCATCAGACGCCTCTCACGATGTTGGTCCAGGTCCCCTTCGCAGTCTGGTTCCCCTCCTGGTTGGTCGAGATCGTCTCGAAGACGTAGAAGCCCTTCCCGTCCTTCTCATAGATCTCCTTGCATGTCGCCGTCGTCGAAACGACATCGCCGTCGCAGACCGGCTCGTCCCACTCGAACTCCTGGGAGCCGTGCAGCATCGTGGCCAGGTTGATGCCGATCTCCGGGTCCAGGATCGCGGGCGCCATCGCTCGGGCGCTGTAGACGACGCAGAACATCGGCGGCGCGACCAGATCGCGGAAGCCGGCCCCCTTTGCGGCCTCGTGGTCATGGTGCACCGGGTTCTCGGCGCCGATCGCGGTGGCGAATTCACGGATCTTCTCGGCCCCGACCTCGTAGGTGGCCGGGTCCCAATGCTTGCCTATCCCCTCCGTCTTCACCGCCATCGGGCGCGGCATTCTACGAATGCCGCGGAACCGAGGGCTTTCCCGGCGCGGGCTAGGGTAGATATCGAGGGTGTCTCCGTTCCTGACCACCAGGGATCCACAGGGTGGCCTGCGCTTCCGCCCGTTCGCGATCCCACTGATCATCGCCGTGATCTGCGCCTCGGTGGCGGCCGCGATGTCGCTGTCCGGCACCGAGCTCGGCGCGGGACTGGGCATGGCCGTCGGCGCCCTGGCGGCGACCTCGTTGATCGTGTTCGCCGCCCGCGCCAAGCCGCAGCGGCGGCTGGAGGTCGCCTCCAGTAGCGACGCCGGCCATCGCGTCCTCGTGCTCGCAGTGACCGAAGCCACCCCGAAGTCGGCGCAGCGGATCGCCGACATCACCGGCTCGCCGTCGGATGTGCGGCTCGTCGTCCCTGTTCCGAGCCACCGCCTCGACCGCTGGCTCTCCGCCGAGGACGAGGCCCGGCACGAGGCCGAGGCGCGCCTGGCGCGATCCGCCGGAGTGCTGGTCGCGGCCGGGCTGCCGGTGAGCGGCTCGGTCGGCGACCCCGATCCCGCCCAGGCGCTCGAGGACGAACTGCGCGGCTACGCCGCCGACGAGGTCGTGCTCCTGAGCGCGGGCGACAACGACCCGCTCGGCAAGGTCGAAGCTCGCCTCGGCCTGCCGCTGCGGCGGGTCAGCGCCTAGCGGCTGTCTCCCTCTCGCGGGCCAGGGACATCGCCGGCTCACCGCCCGGGAGCAGCGCGAGGTAGGAGACCAGGCCGTCATCGTCGATCTCGAACAGGAAGGCGACGTCCATGCTCACCTCGATGCCCTCCCTGCCGCGTCCGACCTGACGCACCTCGGCGACCACGTGGCGCTCGCCGACCGGGGTCATTCGGCTGATCTCCATTTCGATCTCCTGCCACGCGTCGACCCATGGCCCGATCCAGTCGAGGTATCCCTGACGCCCGTGGAAAATCCCCGAGTTCGCCAGCTCGGGCGTCGAGAAGACCTCCACGTCCTCCGAGAGCAGCTCCGCGACGGCGTCATTGTCGCCGGCCTCGAAGGCCTCGAAGCCGGCGCGGGCGACCCGCTCCCTCTGATCGCTACTTGCTGCCATCCATCTCCAGCACGGCCAGGAACGCCTCCTGCGGAACCTCGACCGCACCGACCTGCTTCATCCGCTTCTTGCCCTTCTTCTGCTTCTCGAGCAGCTTGCGCTTGCGGGTGACGTCGCCGCCGTAGAGCTTCGCCGTGACGTCCTTGCGCAGAGCCTTGACGGTCTCGCGCGCGATCACATTGGACCCGATCGCCGCCTGCACCGGCACGTCGAAGAGCTGTCGAGGGATCGTGTCCTGGAGCCTCTCGACCAGCGCCCGGCCCCGGTCGTTGGCCGCGTCGCGATGGACGATCAGCGAGAGGGCGTCGACCCGGTCGCCGGCGAGGAGAACGTCGAGCTTGACCAGGTCCGAAGGGCGGTTGCCGATCGGCTCGTAGTCGAGCGACGCGTAGCCGCGGCTGCGCGACTTGAGCTGGTCGAAGAGGTCGAGCACGATCTCCGCGAGCGGCAGGTCGTAGCGGATCTGCACCCGCTCGGGCGAGAGGTAGTGCAGGTCGACGTGGGTGCCGCGCCGCTTCTGACAGAGCTCCATCACCGCTCCCACGTACTCGTTCGGGGTGATGATCGTCGCGCGGATGTAGGGCTCAAGAATCTCCTCGATCATCGATGGATCGGGCATCTCGGTCGGCGAGTGCACCTCGACCAGCTCACCTCCGGTGACGCGGACCTCATAACGGACGTTCGGCGTCGTCGCGAGCAGCTCGAGGTCGTACTCGCGCTCAAGCCGCTCCCGGACGATGTCCATGTGAAGAAGACCGAGGAAGCCGCATCGGAAGCCGAAGCCGAGCGCGTCGGAGGTCTCGGGTTCAAAGGACAGTGCGGCGTCGTTGAGTGCCAGCCGGTCGAGGGCGTCGCGCAGGTCCGAGTAGCGGTCGGTGTCGATCGGGAAGAGGCCGCAGAAGACCATCGGCCGGACCTCGCGGTACCCGGGGAGCGCCTCCGCGGCGGGCCGCTCCCGGCTGGTCAGCGTGTCGCCGACGCGCAACTTGGTGACGTCCTTGATCCCGGTGATCACGTAGCCGACCTCCCCCGCCGACATTCCCCTGGCCGGCTTCATCTTCGGCGTGAAGAAGCCGATGTCGTCGATGTCCGCCTGCGTCCGCGCCTGCATCGCCGCGATCGGCTCGCGCTTTACGAATCGTCCGTCCACCATCCGCACGTAGGCCACGACGCCGCGGTACTGGTCGAACTCCGAGTCGAAGATCAGCGCCCGCGGCGGCGCCTCCGGCATGCCATCCGGCGGCGGGATGCGCTGCACGATCGCCTCGAGCACGTCCGGGACTCCCTCGCCCGTCTTGGCGGAGATCCGCAGCGCCTCGTCGTGATCGCCACCGAGCAGGTCGGCGACCTGAGCCGCGACGCCGTCCGGATCGGCGCCAGGCAGATCGACCTTGTTGAGCACGGGGATCAGCTCGAGGCCGGCATCGATCGCCGCGTAGGCGTTCGCGACCGTCTGGGCCTCGACGCCCTGCGCCGCGTCCACGACCAGGAGCGCGCCTTCGCAGGCCGCCAGGCTGCGCGAGACCTCGTAGGAGAAGTCGACGTGCCCCGGTGTGTCGATCAGGTGCAGGTGGTAGGTCTGGCCATCCTTGGCCTGGTAGGCGACGCGTACGGCCTGGGCCTTGATCGTGATTCCGCGCTCGCGCTCCAGCTCCATCGAGTCGAGCATCTGCGGCACGTGGGAGCGGGCGTCGACGGTGCCGGTCAGCTCCAGCATGCGATCGGCGAGCGTCGACTTGCCGTGGTCGATGTGGGCGATGATCGAGAAGTTGCGAATCCGGTCCATCTGAGGAGAGGAAGGGTAGGGCCGAGGCCATAGCCAGGGACCGGCCACGCGAGACCCGGGCTAGAGTCCGACCCCGATGGAGTGGGGTGCCGGCCGATATGAGCGGATCGCCGAGCAGCTGCTGCCGGTGGCGGAGGTCGTCGTCGAGCAAGCCGCGCCACGAGAGGGCGAGCGCGTCGTCGACATCGGCTGCGGAACGGGCAACGCCGCGCTGCTCGCCGCCGAGCGGGGTGCGACGGTCACCGGAGTCGATCCCGCCCAGCGACTGCTCGACGTGGGCGCGGCCACTGCGGCCGAGCGGGGACTGGACGCCACCTTCATGCTCGGGGAAGCCGCGGACATCCCAGTCGAAGATGACGGCGCGGACGTCGCCCTTTCGGTGTTCGGCGTGATCTTCGCGCCGGACCCCGAGGCGGCAGCCGCCGAGATCGACCGGGTCACCGCTTCGAAGGGACGGCTCCTACTCACCGCCTGGATCCCGGAAGGCGCTGTCTCGCAGGCCGTTCGACTCTCCCGACAGACCCTGGCGGAGGTCCTCGAACAGCCGCCGCCGTCTGCACCCTTTCCGTGGCACGAGCGCGATGCGCTGTCCGGACTGTTCGAGCCATACGGGTTCTCGATATCGATCACCGAGCACAGCCTCCCCTTCGGCGCCCCCTCGGTCGATGAGTTCATGCGAATCGAGGGGGAGAACCACCCGCTTGCGATCTCGGCCCGGCCGATACTCGAGAGCGCCGGGCGGGCGGAGGAGGTTCGCGAGGGTATGCGTCGCATCTACGAGGAGGCCAACGAGGACCCGGATGGCTTCCGGATCACCAGCCGCTACGTGGTGGCCGAGCTCAGGCGGTAGTGGGCGAGGAGATCCCGTAGCGGGCGACGATGCGGTCGTAGTTGAGCCGCATCAGCTCGATCACGGCCTCGACGTCCTCGTCGGTCTTGATCCGGCGCGCGGCCGGACCGGGCTTGCCAGGGAACACCGGGTGGTCGACGACCCGGCCCTGCTCCTTTAGCGCGGTGCCGATCTCCTTGCCGAAACTGAAGTGGGCGGCGTGATCACCGTGGAGATGACCGACCTCGTGGCCGTTCACGTAGAAGCCGAACTCGCCGCGCTTCCCATATCCCGACTCGACGCCATCCCAGGAGGTGACCTCGTCGGTGATCCGCTCGCTGGGTGATCTCGTCTCGTTCATCGGGCCTCCTCGGCAATCGGGTGCCCTCAAACTACAAGCTCAAGTGAGCTTGAAGTCAAGCCGGATTCGTGCTTTCCTGCCCCCATCAACGACCTGCTCACCATCGGCGAGGTCGCGAAGCGAAGCGGAGTCGCGGCCTCAGCCCTGCGCTTCTACGAGGAGCGGGGGCTGATCGGCTCGGAGCGGGCCGGCTCCGGTCATCGCCGCTATCACCGCGCCGTGCTCCGCCGCATCGCCTTCATCGTCTTCGCCCAGCGGATCGGGCTGACTCTCGAGGAGATCAAGGCGGAGCTCGACAAGCTGCCCGGGGACCACGCGCCCAACCGGCGTGACTGGTCGCGGCTCTCCGCCGGCTGGACCTCACGCATCGACGAGCGCATCGCCGAGCTCCAGCGGCTCCGGGCCGGGCTCACGGAGTGCATCGGGTGCGGCTGCCTCTCGCTGGATCGCTGTCAGCTCGCCAATCCCGACGATCGCGCCGGCCGCTCCGGGCCCGGGCCGCGCTACTGGGTCGGCGATCCGAGACCCGCCTAGATCCGGCGCAGCAGGCGCGTGATCTGACTGGCCTCCGGGACCCGGAGCGCCAGGGTGGCGGCGAAGTAGACCGCGAAGCCCACCGCCAAAGCGAGGCCGAGGGAGATGATCTGGGCGATCAGGTCGCGGCCGAGCGCCTGGTCGAGCCCATACCAGACCAGGTAGCTCACCCCGGCCAGCAGCGCCGAGGAGATCGCGACCCGCAAGGCGGTGTCAAGGAAGCGGCCGAGCTCGAGTCCGCCCAGGATGCGCCTCAGGACGACGGCCTGGGCCACGACGCTGGCAGCGGTCGCGACGACGGTACCCACGACGATCCCTCCCACCCCAAACGGCGAATAGAGAGCCAGCGCCACGAGCGCCGTGAGGACGAGGTTGAGTGCTGAAATGGCCGTGGGCACCCAGGGCCGCTGCAGCGAGAAGAACGTGCGGGTGAGCAGCAGGAAGAGCCCGTTGAAGGGGAGCGAGAAGGCGAACCAAAAGAGCGCCTGAGCTACCAGATGGGTCTGCTCGGCGTCGAACTCCCCGCGCTGGTAGATCAGGCGCGTCATCGGCACCGACAGCACCAGGACCACGGCGGCGGCCGGGAGTAGGAGCAGCAGAATCTGCCGCATCCCGTTCGCCATCGTCGCGCGCAGGTTGTCGTATTCGCTACGGGCCGCGAAGCGTGAGAGGGTCGGGAAGACGACGGTTGCCACGGCAACGGAGAAGATTCCCTGGGGGAGCATGTAGATGCGGAACGCCTTGTCGATCGCCGCGGGGGCCTGGTCGGAGACCAGCGTGCCGAAGAAGCTGTTGATCAGGAGGTTGAAGTTGATCAGGCCGAGGCTGAGGGTCACCGGCAACATCAGGAGCAGCACGCGTCGCACGTCGGGCAGGTGCCAGTCGACGTCCCGCGTCAACCGGAATGGCGTGTTGCGGAGATCGAAAGCAGGGATCGCCAGCTGGACGACAGTTCCCGCAAGTACGCCGATCGCATAGGCGTAGATGCGGTCGTTCCCGCTGAAAGTGGGCTCGAGCAGGACGAGCACGAGGACGATCACGACGTTCCAGAAGAACGGCGAGATCGCGAAGGCGGCGAAGCGGTCGTAGCTGTTCAGGATCCCCACGACCATCCCCGACGCTCCGAGCAGGATCAGGATCGGAAAAAGGATCTGCGAGAGGGTGACGGTGAGATCGAGGATCTCGCCGCTGAATCCCGGCGCGAAGAGCGGCACGATCAGGGGTGCCGCGAGGACGAAGATCGCGGTGATCGCGCCGAGCAGCAGCGTGACCAGGTAGATCAGGGTCGAGGCGAGGCGGAAGGCCTCCCGCCTGTTCCCCTTCTCGAGCTCCTCGGTGAACACGGGCACGAAGGCGGCCTGAATAGCGGCGTCGGCGAAGAGCGAACGCACCAGGTTGGGGATCTGGAATGCGAGCGTGAAGGCCGACATCGCTCCCGAGATGCCGAAGTAGCTCGCCGCGACGATCTCCCGCACGAGGCCGGCGACCCGCGAGAAGGCGGTCGCGATAGAGAAGAACGCGGTCGAGCGCCCCAGCCGTCCCTGGCGCTCGTCGAGCTCCGGTGGGATGAATGGCGTGTTCGGCGTCGGCGCCGGGATCGCCATGAAAGCCGAGGTATCCATCGAGACGGCCTCGTGCCGTTGCTCGATGCGCTCCGTCTCGCGCCCACCCGGATCGACAGCGGGGAACTCGCGCGTCGACGGATCGAAAGGCTCGGAGGGAGCCGGAGGCTCACCATGCATGCCGTCCCCCCTTTCGCCCCGTTCTGTCATTGCTCTATTCTCTTCGCCGCCCCCGACGGGGTCTTTTCATGGCCAACATCGCGTCACAGAAGAAGCGGAATGCGCGCTCAGAGCGTGAGCGCCAGGAAAACCTGCGCTTTCGCAGCTCGGTGAAGACCCACTTCCGGCGGCTCGAGGCGGCTGTCCAGTCGGGGGATGCGAACACGGTTGCGGCGGAGCACAAGGCGCTCCTCTCGCGGATCGACAAGGCTGTCCAGAGGGGCGCCCTTCATCGGAACACCGGCGCCCGCAAGAAGTCCCGCGCGGCGAGCATCGCCGGCGCCGCGTCGGAGCCCCAGAGTCAGAGTTAGCGCAGGGCCCAAGCCAGGGGCTCGGTGTCGTCGGCCTCGAGGCCGATCGCCCGCCGCAGGGTAAGAGTGAACGCGACCAGCTCCGGGTAGTCGGAGCCACCGCGGGACCAGAGCTCGAGGTCGGCCAGGGCGCGGATCGAGCTGTCGAGGTCGCCCGGTGAGCGCCCCTTGACCTTCGAGACCAGCATCTTGGCGGCGTACGGATGCATCGAGAGGTCCTTCGCCACCTCATTCGCGGGCCGCCCGGCTTCCAGTTCGCTCGCCGCCTTGAGCGCCTGGCGAAGACGCGGCGCGAGCGAGTAGACGATCCGCGGCAGGGCCTCGCCCTGCGAGACCAGGCTCTCGGCGACGCGCATCGTCTCTGCCTCGTCGCCGGCCACGACCGCGTCGGCGAGCGTCCAGATCGCCTCCTCGGAGGTGTCGGAGATCATCGCCTCGAGGTCCTCCACCCCGACGCTCCCCCCCTCCCCGGCCCAAAGGGCGAGGCGCTCCAACTCCGTCCTCAGGCGCATCGGTCTCGGCCCCAGGCGTGCGACGAGCAGGCGTGCCGCCGCCGGTTCGAGCTCGAAGCCGAGCTCCCGAGAGTCAGCGACCAGCTGCTTCGGCAGCTCTCGTTCCCGTGGCAGCCCGAATGAGAGCACCTCCCCCCCGGCCTTCTCGACCGCCTTCGCCACGCCGCCCGGAACCTTGCCGTGGGCAACGAGCGCAACCGTGGTCTCCGGGGGGATCTGGCCGAGCGCTTGGACCGCCTTCTCCGCATCCGCCTTGCCCCAGCTCTCGACGCCGTCGACCAGCAGGTAACGGCGCGATGCGATCAGCGACATGGTCTGGAGGGAGGCGATCACCGCCTCGACGTCAGGGGAGCGGCGGCCGTCGCCGGCCTCGAAGAGCTCGAGCGCACCGGGCCCGCCCTCGCGCTCGGCCCGCTCGCGCAGCCGGCCGCGCGCCCTGGTGATCTTCGCCTCGTCGTCTCCCGCGATCAGATAGGCGGGCTTCATCTCTGCCACGCGCCGAGTCTAGGGACGGCCGGCGGCGGCTACACGCCGAAGATGCCGCTCACCGCTTCCTTGCAGGTCTGCGGGGCCTTCCGCGCTCGGATTCTCTCGTGAGCTGCTTGGGCCTGGTAGACGCCGGAGAATGCCGGCTGCGTCAGGTTGACCTCGTAGCGCCCCTTGCCGTTGGCCCGCTGCACGGATAGCAGCGCGGTCTGGCCGCTGCTCGTGTCCGTGTAGAAGACGTTCACAAGGCGCCCGCTGTGGCAGGCGGCGAGTTTCGAGTCGACGGTGCCCGTGAACTGAGTCGGCGAAGGGTGCGCGAGCGTGATCTTGGCGCCCCAGACCTGCCCCTTCCTCTTCTTCTGCTTCTTTTTCGCGCCCGCCAGCCCTCCACCGAGCCCAAGCGCAAGCACGGCGATGATCAACACGACTCCTGCCCGCCGCAGCTGCATCATAAAACGGGCTGCTCCTCAGCTTCGCTTCCGGGCACCCTCGCACTAAGGCTAACCCGCGCCTGGTCCGACTGTCCAGCGGGAACCTTCGGCCTCGATCTCGACCTCTCCCTGCCGATCCGTGCGCATGGTCGGCACCCCGTGCGCGCGGAGCTCGGCGAGTGTGGAGCCGGTCGGGTGCCCGAAGGGATTGTCGGCCCCAACCGAGATCACCGCGAGCTCCGGGACCGTGCGCTCGATCAATTCATCCAGGCCCGCGTCCTCGGAGCCATGATGCGCCACCTTGAGCACGTCCACCGGGCCGGGATCGATCGGCACCGCCTCTGCCTCGGCGTCGCCCGTGAGCAGCATCGAGAAGTGGCGCCAGCGGGCGAGGATCACGAGAGAGAGCTGGTTCGGGTCCTCGCCGGTCCGGCCGAGCAGCTCCCGCGGCGGCCAGAGCGCGATCAGCTGCAACCCGCCCGAGTCGATCTCCGCTCCTTTGGCCAGACGGTACGGCTCGACGCCTGCCGCCAGAGCGGCACCGCGGAGCCGTGGATCATCGGAGCCGTAGACGAGCCGCTCCACGTCGAGGGACTGCAGGAGGTCGTCAAGTTCCCCCGCGTGATCGGACTGATTGTGCGTGACGACGATCGCTGCCAGCTTCCGCGTGTTCAGCTCACGAAGTCGATCCTCGACCGCATCGCCGGGCGGACCGGTATCGACGAGCACCGGGTCCGCACCAGGCGGCTGAAGCAGGATCGAGTCTCCCTGGCCGACATCAAGCACTCGCACGACCAGGCCGGCCCCCGGCTGCGGCGCCGCCCGCCCGCCGAATGGCCACAGAACTGCGAGCCCGATCGATATCGCGGCAACCGCGGCGAGAGAGACGGCCTTCGCCGATGAGAGCTCCCAAGAGACGTTTCGCCCCTTCAGACGGTGAAGCCAGCGAAGCAGCAGCTCCATCGCGATCAGCAGAGCCGCATACGCCGCCGCCACCGACCAGATCGAGCCGAGGTGAACGGTCATAGAGGCCCAGTCCGGCGCAGCGAGCCAGTGCGCGACCTGCGCGATGTAGGCGAGGCAGAGCGAGTCGAGCCAGTTCAGCGGCTCGACCGGCAGGAAGGGCGCCTGACCGAGGATCCCGGTCAGCATCCCGAGCCACATCGCCGGCGCGACGGCCGGGGCGGCGAGGACGTTCGCGGGCAGGGCCGCAGGTGAGAACTGGTCGAACGCGGCTGCCATCAGCGGCGCCGTCGCGACCGTCGCCGCGGCGGTCACCGCGACCGCCTCGGCAAGCGCGTGTCGCGCCGAGCGGCGCGCCGAATCCCCGGACAGCACGACGGCCAGTCGCCTCGCCCAGAGCATGATCCCGATGACCGCAGCGAAGCTGAGCTGCCAGCCCACGTCGCCATCCGCACGCGGATTGACGGCCAGGGTGGCCCCGGCCGCGAGCAACACCGCGTACCACCGCGAGCGTGGACGGTCCGCGAGCGCCGCGACCAGGCCGGCCGCGCCCATCACCCCCGCCCGCTGGATCGAGGGCCCGGCGCCGGTGACCGGCACGTAGATCGCGATCAGGCAGAGGGTTCCGATCAGCCGGGCGCGCAGCGGTAGGCCGAGCAGAGCCAGCAGCGGCCAGGCCAGCACCCCGAGCAGGATCACGTTCTCCCCGCTGACCGCGAGCAGGTGAGCGAGATTCGATCGGCGGAAGTCCTCGCGGGTCCGACCATCGATCCGGTCGTCCTGTCCCAGTACGAATCCACGTGCCAGCGCGGACTCCCGCTCGGGCATCCCGCGCTCGAGGGCGGTTTCCGCCCGCAGGCGCACCTCGTCGGTCCAGCCGGCGAGCCCGCCGCGCCGACCCGGCGCGCGGTCGATCCGGTCCACCCTGAGCGTCATCGCGATCCCCTGCCGGCGCAGATACGAGGCGCGCCACGGTTCGGGCTCCTGCAGGACGCCCTCGGCGCGAACCTCGGAACCGACCGAAAGCCCCCCGACCGGCTCCGGCGCGATCAGCAGCACGCGCCCCCCGGCCGAGTGCACCCGCACCTCCACCTCACCGTGGTCCCGGCGAGGGACGCCCGCAACGAACCCGCTCAGGGAGGCGTGGAGGCCGGGCCGCGTTCGCAGCGCGCCGGCGTCGATCGCGTGCAGCCTCGCGCCCCCCACGAGCAGGCCCGCAAGCGCGGCAACGAGGGCGAGCAGGACGAGCCAGGCGAACGCCGCCCGTGGCCCTGAACCCTCTCGCGGCCGGAGCGCCGCGAGCGTGATCACCGCGATCGGGGCGGCGCCGACGGCCGGAAGCGCGGGATCGGGCGGGGCGAGCGGCGCCAGTGCCAGCCCCGCGGTGATCCCGGCGAGGGCCGCGAAGCGCCACTCTCGCGACCAGTCGCGCGCTCCGATCAGGCGTTTCACCCAGTGGTCACGTGGTACGCGGAACTGAACGCGAGCTTCGATCGAACGGAGGAGCGATGACTTTGAACCGCGAGCCACAGGGACGCGGGGCAGTTCACCGCGCCCGTAGCAAAACGAAGGCGCAGAAGCAACTCGAATCGCGACGCGCGGCGATGCACGCCGCCGAGGGCCACGCGGGGAGCGTTCCGCGCGGCAATCAGGAGGCGGAGCACGAGCCCTTGGGCCAGCGGCGCCACGAGTGGGAGCGCGTGCTGGGCCACTGACTCAGGGCTGAAGAGCAGACCGAAGGGTCTCCATGGTGGCGGGCCCGATCCCGTCCACCTCGTCCAGCTGATCGATCGAGGAGAGCCCGCCGTGCTGGTCGCGGAACTCGATGATCTTCTGCGCCGTGACCGGGCCGATGCCCTCGACCTGATCGAGCTGCTCGACGGTCGCGCTGCCCAGGCTGATCGGGCCGCTCGAGCCGCCAGTTGCGGTGGGGGCGGCCGCCGTCCCGGCCCGCGCGACGACCACCTGCTGGCCGTCGCTGAGCCGCGCCGCGAGGTTGATCGCGTCCCGGCTCGCCCCGTGAGCGAAGCCGCCGGCCCGACTGACCGCGTCGGTCACCCTGGAGCCCGCGGGCAGGCGGTAGACGCCGGGGCGCTCGACCGCCCCGGCCACGTGCACGACCACGTCACGGGTCCCCTCGGCCTCATGGGCGGAGTCCGCAGCGAAGCTCAGCTCCGCACCACCGCTCGACCCCGATCCGCTGGAACGGATCCAGCGGGCGCCGATCACGATCACCGCGACCGCGATCACGGCATAGACCAGCAGTTGCGAGCGGCTCAGCTCGGGCATGCCGGAAACCTCGCCGCGGGTTGCTCGCGAGAACGACCGGCTTCGTGCCGGATCAGAAACGCCGCGGGATCAGATCAGCGGATCTCGAAGCCGGAGAGCCCCTCGGGCTCTTCCTCCGTCACCTCAACCGAGGCGACCTCGGCCCGGCTCGGGCCGCGGCGGCAGAACTCGACAAGCTCGGCGACCGCCGCTTCATCGCCCTCGAAGACAGCCTCGACCGTTCCCTCCCGGGTGTTGCGAGCCCAGCCTGCGACGCCCACCGTCTCCGCACGCCGCCTGATGCTGTCCCGGAAGAACACTCCCTGGACGCGACCGCCGACGACGACCCGCTTCCGGGTCATGCGGTGGCGATCCAGCGACGGCATGCGGCGTCATCCGCGTGTGCGGATAACCCCGTCACCCCTCCAGCTACTCCTCTTCGTACTCGGAGGCGACGCCGACACCGGAGCGCCCGAAGACCTCGGAGGAGGTGACGGGCGGCGACTGCACCGAGACGCAGCAGAGGTCGGCCGAGTTGGAGTTGGCGATCGAGTGATCGGTGGCCGGCGGGACCAGCACCAGATCCCCCTCGCCTACCTCCTGTGTGTCGCCGGCGACGGTCATCGTGCCGCCCCCGCTGACAACGACGTAGACCTGCTCGGCCTCCTCGTGGGAGTGGAGCTCCTGGTCGACTCCCTCAGGAACCTCGAGCCAGGTGACGGACATGTTGCGCGAGCCGAGCTCCCCAGCATCCATGAGGATGCGGTTCCGAACCCTGTGCCACTCCTCTGTTGGAGCTTCGGCGAGGCGCCTGACCAGCACGGGGTCCTTTCTACCAGATCATCCTTTTACGACGAGGTTGACCAGGCGCCCGGGGACGACGATCTCCTTGACGATGGCCTTGCCGTTGAGATGGCGCTGGACGTTGTCGCTCGACTTGGCGAGCTCGACCAGCTCGCTCTCCGCCGTGTCCGAGGCCACCTCGATCCGATCCCGAAGCTTGCCGTTCACCTGCACGACCAACATGTAGGTCTCGTGCTCGAGCAGCTCGGGGTCCGCCTCCGGCCAGAGCTGCTCCCAGACCCGCTTGCCCTCGAGCCATTCGTAGACCTCGGAGCAGAGGTGCGGCGCGAACGGGAAGAGCAGGGACGCCGCCGTGGCTGTGGAGAAGCGGACGGCCGCGACGCCGGACTGGTCTCCGTACAACTCGTCCTTGAGCCGGTAGGTCTCGTTGACCAGCTCCATCACGGCGGAGATCGCCGTGTTGAATTGGAAGCGGTGGTCGATGTCGCGTGTGACCTTGTCGATCGCCCAGTGCGCCTTCGCGAGCAGCTCGCGGCTCTTCCCATCGGCGTTCAGCGGTCCACCCGCCTCGGTTCGGCCAGAGACCTCGCGGCCGAGGCGCCAGAGCCGGGCCAGGAACCTGAAGATCCCCTCGACACCCTCGTCCGACCAGTCACCACCCTTGATCGGTGGTGCCATGAAGCAGATGTAGGTGCGGAGGGAGTCCGCGCCGAAGCGCTGGAGGTACTCGGCCGGGCTGACCGTGTTGCCGCGGGACTTGGACATCTTCGCTCCGTCGCGGGTGATCATCCCCTGGGTGAAGAGGTTGGCGAACGGCTCGCGCGCATCGAGCAGGTCCATGTCATGCAGCGCCTTCACGAAGAATCGCGCGTACATCAGGTGGAGGATCGCGTGCTCGACGCCCCCGATGTACTGGTCGACGGGCATCCAGTAGTCGGCGACCTCCCTCGCCCACGGCGCTTCATCGTTGTGGCTGTCGAGGTAGCGGAGGAAGTACCAGGAGGAGTCGACGAAGGTGTCCATCGTGTCGGTCTCGCGACGGGCCCCTCCCCTGCACTTCGGGCACTCGGTCCGCACCCAGTCCTCGGCGGCTGCCAGTGGGCTCTTCCCCTTCGGGGCGTACTCCTCGACGTCCGGCAGCAGCACCGGGAGCTGCTCCTCGGGGACGGGAACCATCCCGCACTGGTCGCAGTAGACGATTGGGATCGGGGCGCCCCAGTAGCGCTGGCGGGAGACGAGCCAGTCGCGTAAGCGGTAGTTGACCGCCCGCTTTCCGCGGCCCTCGGACTCGAGCCAGGCGACGATCGCCTCGATCGCCTCGGGCGAGGTCATGCCATCGAAGCGACCGGAGTTGATCAGCCGCTCGCCCTGGGAGTGCTCAACGAATGGGCCCTGCTCGGCGGCGCGTTCCTCGGCCGCCCTTGCGGCCGCCTCCGGATCACCGCCGGCCTCCTCGTAGATCTTCGCCGGAACGACGACGTGCCGGATCGGCAGATCGAAGGCCTTGGCAAACTCGTAGTCGCGGTCGTCGTGGGCCGGGACGGCCATCAGCGCGCCCGTCCCGTACTCCATCAGCACGTAGTCCGCGACGAACATTGGGATGCGCTCGCCGTTCACGGGGTTGACGACCTCCCGCCCCAGCGGCACGCCGGTCCTCTGATGTTCCTCGCCGGCCCGCTCCTCGGCGGTGGCCCGGGCGGCCTCGTTGACGTAGTCGCGGACCTCGCGCTCGTGCTCGGTACCTGCCGCCAGCCGCTCAACCTCCGGATGCTCGGGGGCGAGCACGAAGAAGGTGGCACCGAAGAGCGTGTCAGGGCGCGTGGTGAAGACCGGGAAGTCGAGGTCGAGCTCCTCGCAGCGGAAGACGACCTCGGCGCCCTCCGAGCGGCCGATCCAATTGCGCTGCATGGTGATCACGTTCTCGGGCCACGACTCGAGCATCTCGAAGTCGTCGAGGAGCCGCTGCGCGAACTCGGTGATCCGGAAGAACCACTGCTCGAGCTGCCGAAGCTCGACGAGCGTGCCGCAGCGCTCGCAACGCCCGTCGATCACCTGCTCGTTGGCGAGCACGGTCTGGTCCTTCGGGCACCAGTGCACCGGCGCCTCGTGCCGGTGCGCCAGCCCGCGTTCGTAGAGCTTCAAAAAGATCCACTGGGTCCAGCGGTAATACCTGGGCTCGTGAGTGCCGAATTCGCGGGTCCAGTCAATCGAGATGCCCCAGCGCATGAACTGCTCGCGGAAGGCCGCGATCGACTTCTCCACTGCCTCGCGTGGAGGCTCGCCGGTCTCGATCGCGTTGTTCTCAGCCGGCAGCCCGAAGGCGTCGTACCCCATGGGGTGCACGACGCTGTAGCCGCGGCGGCGCCGGAAGTGTGCGATCGCGTCGCCCACCGAGTAGGTCTTCAGGTGGCCGACATGGGGCTCACCGGAGGGGTAGGGCAGCATCTCGAGGACGTAGCTCTTCGGCTTCGAGGCATCGAACTCGGGGGACCCCGGGTTCGCCACCACCCAGGTGTTCTCGGCCTCCCAGATGAGCTGCCACTTGCGTTCGATCGCCTGTGGGTCGTAGCGCTCGGTGCCGTCGGGCGTATTCGATTCGGCCGTCACGCGGCCAGTTTACGAACCGCACTGCCGTGCGGACCGGGGGCGAGCGAGCGCCCGCCCCCGGTCGCACAGCCGTCGATCATCTGGTCGGAGCCGCCCCCGTTCCGGCGGGCACTCTGGGTCGCGGCCTCGGCGCGAGGCCCGCGCCTTCGAGTGGACGCTCCGCGCCGATCCCGGTCTCCGACCGGACGTGGAGCTCCTCGAACTGGCGCTCGGCCTTGCCCTCCTCCTTGCTGAGCAGGGTGCCGAGGATGCAGCCGAGGAATCCGATCGGGATCGAGATGATGCCCGGCTGGGTCAACTCGATCAACGGGTCGCTTCGCACGTCGGGTCCGACGAGCACCAACCCGATCGAGCTGATCACTCCGCACAGCACGCCCGTCACGGCTCCGGTGGTGTTGAACCTCTTCCAGGTCAACGCCAGGAGCAGCGCCGGGAAGTTGGCGCTAGCGGCCACCGCGAACGCGAGCCCGACCATGTAGGAGACATTCAGATCCGAGCCTCCGATGACCGCGATAGCGATCGCGATCGAGCCGATCATCAGCGCGGCGATCCGCGCGACATACACCTCTTCGTGCTCGGAATCGCGGCCCTTGCGGATCACGTTCGACCAGACGTCGTGCGCGACCGCACCGGACGCCGAGATCACCAACCCAGCCACGACCGCGAGGATCGTCGCGAACGCGACCGCAGCGATGATCGCCAGGAAGGCGTCGCCGCCGACCGTGCCGTCGCCGCCACCAACCTCCTGTGCGAGCAGCGGCGCGGCGAGGTTGCCGGCCTCGTCGACGCCGCCGGTCGCTCCGCCCTCGCCCAGGATCGCCCTGGCGCCGAAGCCGAGGAAGGTAGTCATCACGTAGAACGCGCCGATCAGGCCGACCGCCCACACGACGGAGGTACGCGCCGCCTTCGCATCCGGCACAGTGAAGAACCGCATCAGGATGTGCGGCAACCCCGCGGTCCCGAGCACCAGCCCGAGTCCGAGCGAGATCGTGTCGATCGGGTTGTCGAACCTCAGGCCGGGCTGTAGATAGGCGGAGCCGTCATCGGATTGCGCCTCGGCCCGGTTGAACAGGTCGATCGGGTTCCAGCCGATCTTGCCCAGAACGAACAGCGAGAGGACAATCGTCGCAGTCATCAGCAGGATGGCCTTGATGATCTGCACCCAGGTCGTCGCCAGCATGCCGCCGAACACGACGTAGATCAGCATGAAGGCGCCGGTCGCGATCACCGCCAGTGAGAAGTTGATCCCCACGAGAGCGTTGATCAGCGCCCCGGCTCCGACCATCTGGGCGATCAGATAGAAGGCCACGACGGATAAGGTCCCGAGCGCCGCCGCGACCCGCGCCGGCCGCTCGTTGAGCCGGAACGAGAGCACGTCGGCCATCGTGAACTTGCCCGAGTTGCGCATCCTCTCGGCCAGCAGGAACAGGACCACGAGGAACGCGACCAGGAAGCCGACGGAGTACAGGAAACCGTCGAATCCGAACAGGAAGATCAGCCCCGCGATTCCGAGGAAGGAGGCTGCCGACATGTAGTCGCCGGCGATCGCGAAGCCGTTCTGGGCTCCCGTGATGCCGCGGCCCGCGGCCCAGAAGGTGGTGGCGTCCGTGGTCCGCTTCGACGCCCAGTAGGTGATCCCGAGCGTGATCGCGACGATCACGCCGAAGATCGAGACGGCCTCGACGTTGACTTCCGCGAGCGGGATGGTCATGACGTCACCTCCCCGTCGCCGGGACGACCGTCACCGGCGCGAGGCTGGCCGTTACCGGCGCGAGGCCGGCCGTCGCCGATATACGACTCGGCGCCCGGAGTGACCTCGGCCACCCGCTTGGCGAGCGGATCGAACGTCCGGTTCGCTCGGCGCAGATAGAGGCCGGCGAGCACCCAGACCATGACGAACTGGCTGAGCGCGATCAGGTATCCGACCGTGAAGCCCTCGTAGATGCTCTCGCCCATGAAGTCGGGCGCGTAGCCGGCGAGGATGATGAAGCCGAAGTACCAGCAGACGAAGAAGATCGTCGCCGGGAGGACGAAGGAGCGCCTGCTGCGCTCGAGATCCTTGAACTCCGGCGAGTTGGCCGCGCGCTCCCAATCGATCTCCGCATGGTGCGCTGGCCCCGTGACTGTGCCTGGTGTTGCCATGTTCCTCCCTTCTCTTGGGCCCGGGCGATCCATTGCCCGGGCCTCCTGATGCGCTTGTTTCACGGCACAGGGGGTAGAGAAACCATGCAATCGACGTTCGGGCGGATCCAGGTGACGAGCGGTTGGGATTCCGCGACGAGCGGTGACTCAGCGGCCCCGAAAGGCCCGTCGTCCCGGCCCGGACGAAGCGGAGTTCAACGGAATGAGCGTAGGCTTGTTCGAGTCCATCCACCTGCCAAGCAGGCGCCGGTCGGACGGGACCGCGGCGGCGATCCAGGACCTCGTGCCGGTGGATGGGCGTGGCGGCGGGATTCGCCTTCTGTCGCGATCGTCGGTGCTCTATGTCCAGGCACGCGGCGACTACGTGAGGATCGTGGCCGACGGCGGCCGCTTTCTCGTTCGCGGTCAGATCGCAGGATTCGAGCAGAGCTGGACGCCGTTCGGCTTCATCAGGGTCCATCGCGGCTACCTGGTCAATCTGCATCGCGTGATCGAGCTGCGGCCCCGTCCGAACGGCACCGGGATCGCGGTTCTCGATGACGGTGAGGAGGTCCCGGTCTCGCGGCGCAAACGGGTCGAGCTGCGACGGACGCTCCGCGCCGGAGTGCGCTGAGACGGGGCGTATAGTCGGATCAGAACGACCGAAGGAGGCGGAATGTCGAGGTTGATCAGGCTGGATCGGACGGGGCACACCGCGCTGGCACGCTGGACCGCGGCCGACGTCGCTTCCCAGCAGGCCGCGGTCGAGGCCTTCCGACGCGAGCTCGACGAGGGCATGCTGGCGAGCACGACGCTGCCGGACGGATCGGCTGAGGTGGTGCGGGAGCTGCCGCTCGACGCCGATCTGGTGGTGTTGCGGCGCCCGATCGCCGGGGGCTGAGTAATGGAAGCTGGCGTTCTCGCCGAGGCGGCCGCGATGCCGTGGCGGCGGCGGGCCAGCGACCAGTCCCTGACCCGCGAGGGGCGGATCTGGACGCTGTGGAGCGTGGGCGTGGTGGTCACCTTCGGGTTGCCCGCCGCGCTGCTGATCTGGATTGAGCCGCTGGCCTTCCCCGTCTCGGCGATCTTCCTCGGGCACGGGATCGCGGTTCTCCACCTGCAGGTGCGCCGGGGCGCCCGCGGTGTCAAGGCGATCAGTGAGGCCAGTGATCGCGCGGAGAGGACCGCTATCGGGTTGCTCGGCGATCTGGTCGGGCACGAGGCCCGCGAGCTTCTCTCGAAGACGGGACTGGCGCTGGAGCGGGGGCGGTTGGGCGCGTGGCTTGTCGGGCAGGAGGGCGCGATCCTGGTGCGACCCGGCGGACACCGCGTGCACTGCTTCTGCGTACGGGTGGGTGAGGGCGAGGATCTGCCGCCCGGTGACCGGGTCGCGCACCTGCTGCTGGCGCTGCGCGAGGATGAGGAGGGCTTCGCCACGGTGGCCAACCGGAACTTCTCGGGGGCGACCTGGCGACTGCGCTGGCAGTTGCCGGCGGAGGCGCGGCCCGCGCTCAGCCGCGCCAGCCTCGCCTAGTCCTCCTGGGAGCGGAGCTCCTCGACCTTCTTCTCGAGCTGCCCCATCACGGCCGGGTCACGGAGCGTCGTCACGTCACCGAGCTCGCGGCCCTCGGCGATGTCGCGCAGCAGCCGGCGCATGATCTTGCCGGAGCGGGTCTTGGGCAGGTCACCCGCCCAGATGATCCGCTTCGGGCGGGCGATCTTGGAGATGCGGGTCGCGACGTGGTCGCGGATCTCGCCCTCGATCTCCTCGTTGCCCTCGAGGTCGCCCTCCAGGGTGACGAAGCCGACGATCGCCTGGCCGGTGTCCTCGTCCGGGATCCCGATCACCGCGCACTCGGCGACCTTCGGATACGAGACGACCGCGGATTCGACCTCCGCGGTCGAGAGGAGGTGGCCGGAGATGTTGACCGCGTCGTCGGCTCGGCCGAGGATCCAGAAGTAGCCGTCCTCGTCCTTGCGCGCTGCGTCGCCGACGTAGTAGGTGTTGTCGAACTTGGAGTAGTAGGTCTCCTTGAACCGCTCCTCCTCCTTGTAGAGGGTGCGGAGCATCCCCGGCCAGGGCCGACGGAAGACGAGGTAGCCCTGTTCGCCGTCGACCTCGTTGCCGTCGTCGTCGACGACCGCCGCGTCCACGACACCCGGGAGGGGCTTGGTGGCCGACCCGGGTTTCGTCTCGGTCAGACCCGGGAGGGGGCTGATCAGGATGTGGCCGGTCTCGGTCTGCCACCAGGTGTCGACGATCGGGCAGCGCCCGCCGCCGATCACCTCGTAGTACCAGAGCCAGGCCTTCGGGTTGATGGGCTCGCCGACGCTGCCGAGCAGGCGGAGCGAGGAGAGATCGTGCTTCGCCGGGTACTCGACGCCCCACTTCATGCAGGCCCGGATCGCGGTGGGGGCTGTGTAGAGGATCGTCACGCCGTAGCGCTCGGCGATCTTCCACCAGACGTCCTTGTCCGGATAGTCCGGCGCACCCTCGTACATGACGCTGGTCGCGCCGTTGGAGAGCGGGCCGTAGACGATGTATGAATGGCCGGTCACCCAGCCGACATCGGCCGCGCACCAGTACACGTCGGACTCCGGCTTCAGGTCGAAGACGTAGCGATGGGTGAAGGTCACCCCGACCAGGTAGCCGCCGGTGGTGTGCAGGACGCCCTTCGGCTTCGCGGTCGAGCCGGAGGTGTAGAGGACGTAGAGCGGGTGCTCGGCATCGAGCGGCTCGGGCGGGCACTCGGCGTCGGCCTTGTCCATGGCCTCGTGGAACCAGACGTCGCGGCCCTCCTTCATCTCGCAGTCGGTGCCGGTGGCCCGCACGACGAAGATCGTCTCGATTGAGGGCACGTCTCCGATCTGCTCGTCCACGGCACTCTTCATCGGGGCGGTCTTGCCCTTGCGGCGGGCGCCGTCGACGGTGATCAGGGCCTTGGCCTCGGAGAACTCCATTCGCTCGCGGACCGCCTCGGGTGAGAAACCGCCGAAGACGACGTTGTGGGGGGCCCCGATGCGCGCGCAGGCGAGCATCGCGATGAGCACCTCGGGGATCATCGGCAAGTAGATGCCGACGACGTCGCCCTTGCCGATCTCGCGATCTCTGAGCGCGTTGGCGAAGCGCTGCACGTCGCGGTGGAGCTCGGCGTAGGTGATGTCGCGCTCCTCCCCCTCCTCGCCGCGCCAGTGGAAGGCGACGCGGTCGCCATTGCCGGCCTCGACATGGCGGTCCAGGCAGTTGTAGGAGAGGTTCAGCTTGCCGTCGGCGAACCACTTGTAGAAGGGGGCGTTGGACTCGTCCAGGATCTGCGTGGGCTTCTCGTCCCAGTCGACCAGTTCCTCGGCCTGACGGGCCCAGAATGCCTCGAGGTCCCTCTCGCCCTCCTCATACATCGACTCGTCAGTGACCAGGGCTTGCTTGCTGAAGTCCTCGGGTGACGGAAACTTCTCGATGTCGAGCATCGATTCGAGCCGCTTCTCGAGGTCCTCGGTCCTTAGCTCAGTCGCCATCTCTACTCACTCCTTCCCTCCGGTACCTGGAGTGAACTTACCCGCAGCGGGCCGTTTCTAGAGCCCGGCGGCCTCGGCGAGAAGAGAGACCTGCTCGGGGTCCGAGGAGGCCGGGAAGAGGATGAGCTCGTCGCAGCCGACTGCTTCGAACCCGGAGATGTATTGCTTGACCGTGTCCGCATCCTTGGCCGCTGAGTCGACGATGGCCTGGGCGGTCTCCTCTCCTAGCCAGGCGTAGTAGTCGGCGAGGTCATGCTCGGCGTTCTTCTGGGCGTCGGGGCCGAGGGAGAAATAGGAGAGGGCCATTCCGTACGGCTTGCCGCCCCGGCCCTCGCGGCTCCACGCCTCCTGGAGGTAGTGGATGCTCTCCTTGAATGCGTCCGGGGTGGCTCCGCCCTGTGTCCAGCCGTCGCCGTGCTTGGCCGCGCGATCGAGGGATGCCTCGATGTAGCCGCCGACGAGCAGGCTCGGGCCGTCGCCCTGGGGGCGGGGGCCGACCTTCGACTCGAGCTCACCCTCGCCGTTCCAGATGGCGCGGATCTTTGGAAGGGCCGAGTCGATCCAGTCGCCGCGGGTGGACATGTCGATGCCGCTGACCTCGTAGTCGTCCTCGCGGGCGCCGAGGGCGACGCCGAGGACGGTGCGGCCGCCGCCGGCGAGGGCATCGAGGGAGAGGACCTGCTTGGCCAGCAGGGCGGGATTCTGACGCAGCGGCCCGAGAATGACGTCCGTTGCGAGGCGGATGCGCTCGGTGACCGCCGCGGCCGCGGAGAGGGCGACGATGGACTCGTAGCTCGGGTAAACGATGCGGTCGATCGTGCCGAGGGTGCTGAAGCCGGCTTCCTCGGAGGCCCGAGCCCAGTCGGTGAGCTGCTTACCGGTGGTGCCTGCAACCGCGTTGGGAAGTCCGATGCCGAGCTCCATTCGGGTCCTTTCGTCGGCCTACAGTGGGGGCGTGCCTGAACGGCAACTTACCGAGATTGTTGCGTGGGCAAACGAGCGGCTGGAGAGCGCGCGGGTGGCGCGGCTGGGTCTGCTGGATGACGAGGGGGCGCCGCGGGTGCTGCCCGTGACCTTCGCGGTAGCCGACGGGCGAATCTGGAGCGCGATCGATCGGAAGCCGAAGCGGACGGAGGAGCCGGCGCGGCTGAGGTTCCTGCGGCGGGACCCGCGGGCGGCGCTGACGGTGGATCGGTACTCAGACGACTGGGAAGCGCTCGCCTGGGTGCAGGTGCTGGGGAGGATCTCCATCCTCGACGTGGACGAGGGCCGCGCCGGGCTCGAGGCGCTCAGGGAGAAGTACGAGCCGTATCGGGAAGAGGCGCCGCCGGGCCCGCTGCTGGCTCTGCAGCCGGAGCGGTGTCTGTGGTGGCGAGCCGCGGATTCCTCGCCTTAGTGGAGCTAGCGGGACTCGAACCCGCGACCTTTCGGCTGCCAGCCGAACGCTCTCCCAACTGAGCTATAGCCCCCAGAGGGTTTCAGCGGCCAGTGTAACGTCGGCCCCGAGCGTGCCCTCGGCCCGAGTAGATGGTCAGGGATCCCCGACCGCCTCTGGCGGGGCCTACGCCGCGCGGTCCTGCGGCTGCTGCCCGTCCTCGTCCACGTCGAGGGTCAGGCCGTCGCGCCGCATGTCGCGCACGACGAAGTCGAACGGCGCCCGCTCCTCGAGCTCCCTTAGCAGTTCCACCGGATCCGCGAGGTTCATCGAGACCGTCGCCCTCCCCCGCGAGAACCGCTTCACGTGGATCTCGGACGCCCCACGGATCCCCGCCGCCGCGTCCTCGAAGCCGGTCAGCTGCGCGAAGTCGTTCAGCGGGCCCACCTCCACCTCGACCCGGCCCGCGTACATCCCCTCGGCCGAGGCACCGCGCGGCGGTTCGAGCGCCGGCTGCCCGGCCTCGATCCCGAGGCGGGTACGCGCGACCTCTGCCAGCTCCGCGATCCGCGCCCCCAGCTCATCGCGCAGGCTGGTCAGCTCCGTTACCCGATCCGCCATCTGGACCGCATCGTCCAGCGCCTTCATCCGGATCCGAGTCGCCTGCCGGCGCGCCTGCCCATAGATCTCCTCGACCGATGCGAGGGCGCGCGACAGCGCGACCCGATTGGTGTCGGCCGCGGCGGCAATCGGCTTCCGCAGCGCCTCCTGCAGCTTCTTCTCCCGCTCGACCACCCTCTCGGCGAGCCTCTGGGCCTCCCGCTCGAGCCGGGCTAGCCGCGCATCGCGCGCATCGATCGCCGCATCGACCTCCTCCGGGTCGTAGCCGCGCAAGGCGCGCCGGAAACGCTCCCTAGGCACGGGGGCAGCCTACGTTCGCCCTCGGACGGCGTCCGGTGCAAATACCGGAAAGACCTAGGCGGCGCCCCGGGCGCCCGCAAGGTCGAGTTCAAGCCTCTCGGCCTCGCCCCAGAGCACCTCGAGCCGGTACCGCTCCCGCAGCTCCGGCGTGAAGATGTGCAGCACCGCGTCCAGGTAGTCCATCAGGACCCACTCCGCCTCCCGCTCCCCCTCGATCCGCGCTGGCAGCCACCCCTCCCTCTTCAGCCCGTGGTAGACCTCGTCGTGGATCGCCTTCGCCTGCCGCTCGTTGCGCGCCGTGCAGATCACCAGATAGTCCGTGTAGGAGACCAGCGGCCGCACGTCGAGCGCAACCAGATCGCTCCCCTTCTTGTCATCCGCGATCGCCGCCAACCGCCGGGCCAGCTCGTCGGACCGCATCTCCTTGCCCCGGCTCACCGGTAGAGCCCCCGCTCCTCGATCAACCGGATCACCCCGTCCGGAACCAGGTGCCGCAGCGGCCTTCCCTCCCGGGCCCGCTGCCTGACTGTGGTCGAGGACGCTCCGCAAGGTGGCATATCGATTATCTCCGACCGATCGGATGCCCCAAGCCGCTCGAGCGCGGAATTCACCGCGCCGATCCCAACGCCCGGCCGCGGCACCACCCCTATCCTGGCCAACTCCACGACCCTCTCCGGCTCCTTCCAGCTCGCCAACCCGGCGGCCATGTCGGCCCCGAGCAGGAAGTAGAGCTCCCGCGCCGGGTCCTGATCGGCCAGCAGCTCAAGGGTCCGATAGCTGTAGGACACCTCGTCCCTTCCGACCTCCAGATCCGAGGCCTCCACCCCGTCCTCGTCCCGGGCAGCCAGCCGGGCCATCTCCAGGCGGACCTCGGCCCCAGGGTCGTCCTCGATCTCCTTGTGCGGCGCCCGCCGGGTCACCATCAGCAGCACTCCATCCAACCCCAGCTGCCAGCGCGCCTCCTGGGCGAGAAGCAAGTGACCGACGTGGGGCGGGTTGAAGGCCCCGCCCAGGACCCCGATCCGAGAAACGTCGCTACTCCCTGATCTGCCCGCTGCCGTGGACGACGTACTTGGTGGTGGTCAGCTCGCGCAAGCCGATCGGCCCGCGCGCGTGCAGTTTCTGCGTCGAGTTCCCGATCTCGGCGCCCATTCCGAACTCGTATCCGTCCGTGAACCGGGTGGAGGCGTTGACGTAGACCGCGGCCGAGTCGACCGCATCCGTGAACTCATCCCCCACCCCTTGGGAGCCGGTCAGGATCGCATCCGAGTGTCCGGTCCCATGCCGGTTGATGTGCTCGATTGCCTCGCCGAGCGAATCCACGACACCCACCGCCATCTTCAGCCCGTGGTACTCGGTGTCCCAATCCGCCTCCGTGGCCTCGCCCACCGTCACCGCCCTGGCCGCCTCGCGCGTCCGCTCATCCCCCACCAGCTCGACCCCGGCATCACTCAGCTCGGCGAGCAGGCTGGGCAGCAGCTCACCCGCCACGTCCCGGTGTACGAGCAGCGTCTCGGCCGCGTTGCAGACTCCCGGCCGCTGCACCTTCGCGTTGTAGGCGACCCGCTCCGCCATCCCGAGGTCCGCGTCTTGGTGCACATAGACGTGGCAGTTGCCGGCGGCCGCGTACATCACCGGAACCTTGGCCACCCGCTTGAGCGCCTCTTTCAGGCCCTCGCCGCCGCGAGGAATGATCAGGTCGACCAGTCCCTCCTGCGCGGCCAGCTCCTCGAGCTGCTCGTGCCCACCGCCGGAGAGCAGCGAGACCGACGCAGCCGGCAGCTCGGCCGCCGCCAGCCCCTCAGCGATCAGACCGGCCAGAAACGCATTCGAGCTCTCGGCGCTGCTCGAGCCACGCAGCACCGCCGCATTGCCGCTCTTCAGGCACAGCGCCGCGGCGTCGATCGTCACATTCGGGCGCGCCTCATAGACGACCGCGACCACGCCGATCGGCACCCGCTTCTTCGCGACCTCGAGACCGTTCTCGAGCGTCCATCCCTCGACCACCTCGCCCACCGGATCGTCCAGGTCCGCGATCTCGCGCACCCCTTTCGCCATCTCGGCGATCCGCGCCTCGGTCAGAGTAAGCCGGTCGATCAACGCCTCATTGAGACCCCCCTCGCGCCCGGCCTCGACATCCGCCCGGTTGGCCTCGAGCAGCGGCTCCACACTCGCATCGATTCGGTCCGCCAGATCGCGCAGGCACGCATCCTTCTCGTCTCTGGTCGCGCGTGCCAGCAGGTGCGAGGCGTCCTTCGCCTCGCGGCAGGTCTGCTCTACGGTTTTGGCTGCCGTAGCCACGTACTAAGGGTAACTACGGCGTCACACTGGAGCTGATGGCAGGGACCCAGACGGAGATCCGCGAACGCCCCGAAGCCCGCTCGGGCGGGACGGTCGCACCGGGCTTCGAACCGCTCGCCGAGGAGTTCAGACGGCTGATGGCACGCGGACCGCGCGGAGGCGCTCTCGTCCTACGCGCCAGCGGCCGCTTGCTCGCCGACCTGCGCATCGGCTGGGAGGACCACGCCCACACCCGGCCGTGGCGACCTGAGACCCAAGCCCTCGCCTTCTCCGCGACCAAGGGCCTGGCCAGCATGGTCATCCACCGCCTCGCCGACCGCGGCCTGATCGACTACGACGTCCCGGTCGCGGCGTACTGGCCTGAGTTCGCGGCGGCCGGCAAGGAGGGGATCACCGTCCGCGAACTGCTCAGCCACCGGGCCGGTCTGTACGACGTGCAGGCCGTGGCCCACAACGCAGACGAGCTCCTTGAGCACGTCGGAATGGAGCGCCGCCTCGCCGCCTCTGCCCCGCAGGGGCCGCCCGGCCGCCCGGCCTACCACGCAATCACCTTCGGCTGGCTCGCCTCGGGCCTCGCCCGCGCCGTCACCGGAAAGGGCATGCGGGACCTGGTCCGCATCGAGCTGGCCGAGCCCCTCGGCACGTCTGGCCTCGAGATCGGCACCGGCGGTGGACCAACGAAACCGGCCGAGATGGTCGGCCGCTCTCTCCGGATCTATACGGCTTTCGGCATCGCTGCTACCCCCCTCCTCGGCTGGCTCCCCCTCACCAAGGCCGGCTTCCGCGCCCTGCACGCCCCCGGGTTCGAGGAGATCTGCCGCGGCCCCGACCCGGCCGTCTGGCGTACCGAGATGCCGGCGGTGAACGGCGCCCTCAGCGCCGACGGCCTCGCCCGCCTCTACGTCCCCCTCGCGAACCGCGGCCTCGGCCCGGACGGCGAACCCTTCCTCTCACCTGACACGGTCGATCGCCTCGGCAGGGTCCAGACACGCGGCATGGACCGAGTCCTCGGCGTGCGGATGCGATGGCGACTCGGCTTCCACCACGCCTTCGCCCTGGGCCGTCCCGGTCCGCGCGCCCTCGGCCACTATGGCTTCGGAGGGAGCGGCGGCTGGGGCGACCCGGACACCGGCGCCTCCTTCGGCTTCGTGAGCAGCCACATCGGCAACTTCACGACCGCCATCGGTGACCTCGGCATCCTCCGCCTGACGGCGGTGGCGCGCGCCTGCGCGGCACGCGTGCTGTAGCCGAGCACTGCGCCCTCGGTCAATCCGTCCCGGCCTCGGCCCGGGCCCGTGCCAGCTCGGCGGCGACCGTGGCGCGCTGGTTGGGAATCTGCAGCCGCTGCTCGAGGATCGGAATCGCCTCATCCGGATGGCCCGACAGACGGAGCGCGTTCCCGAGGTTGTAGAGCGCGTATGCGTAGTTCAGGTCGGTGGTGCCGTCCGGGAAGGACTCAACCGCCCGCCGAAGGATCGGACGGCCTCCGCGGCCCGCCCCTGCTGGATCAACCAGAACCCTTCCTCGTTCAGGCTCGCTCCGTCCGCCGAGGAGGGAGATGCGCTCGCCTGGTCCTCCTCAACGGGCGCTGAGACGGCGCCCGTCGGTGCCGCCTGAGAGGCTCCGCCACCGCCACCGCCGGAGTTCTCTCTAGCCCCCACCTGCTTCGTCTTCGGGGCCTTGCCGCCGTCCGAGCCGCCGTCGATCAGCGCGATCCCCGCCACTGCGAGCACCGCAAGCGCGGCCAGAGTGAGCGCGAGCATGCCCCCAAGCCGCGAGCGGCGCAAGGGAGGGCCCGTCGGCGTCCACGGCCTCAGCGGCCGGGCGCGACTACCCGTCGGCGGCGGCGTGAAGGGCTGCGTGTCCCCGTCGCCACGGGCCAACGCTTCGTCGAGCTCGGCCACGAGCTGACCGGAGGAGCTCTGCCTGCGCGCCGGATCCCGCGACAGCCCCCGCATGACCACGGCGAAGACCTGGGCCGACGCGTCCCGCCAGCGCGCCGAGAGCGCCCAGCGGTCCGGCGGATGCTCGCC
>DATFOK010000055.1:0-2126 GCA_035265665.1 Solirubrobacterales bacterium
CAGCGAGTCGGTCGAGGGATCGACACCCGTCACCGCGCAGCCCAGTCGCGCGAATTCCTCCGCAAGCAGCCCGCCCCCGCAGCCCACATCGAGAATCCGAAGGCGCTTCGGATCGTGCCCGAGATCCTCGGTCAGGATGCGGCGCATGTAGCCGAAGCGGGACGGGTTGAGCGCGCTCTTGAGGACGTCGAGGAAGCCGTCGTCCTCCCACCACGTATGGCTGACGCGGTCGTACATCTGGTTATCCACTGGCACGGGACCCTCCCCTCGCACGAACGCGGATCGGAGCAACCGTATCCGCCCGCCACCGCCGGCGGCAAGCGCCGCGCGTCCGGGGCTCCGCACGTCCCGCCGCACATCCGCGGAGCACCGCCTCACCTCGCCTGCGACTTGCCGCTCTCGTGGCTCGGCTCGGCGCCGCTTCTCGCGCATTGCGACAGCGGCCGCTCGTTAGACCGATGGTCGTCGTCCCGCTGTCGGGATTCGTCCGAGGGAGCAGCCCGCCACCGATGCCGGCGAGCGCCGAGGCTTCTCCTCCGTCAGAGAGCGGCGGTCTCGACCTGCGCCCCCGCTGTTCGTCCTTTTGCGAGAGGAAGCCTCCCGGGAAAGCCGTCTTTGGACGTTGGAAGTGGAGTACTTTGATCGCGAGCCTGGCGTCGCACGAGTCCGATGTTCAAATCAAGCGAGGTACCGCTCAGGCTCCAGGGGCCTCGCTTTGAACCTCCTTTTCCAGGGCGTCCAGGAGGCTCCCCATGCCCCCGGCGCGCCGGGCCGGGAACTCGTGGCCGTCGAGGAACGCACCCTGCTCGGTGAAGACCAAGCGGGTGCCGTTGTCGCCCATGGGTCTGAACTCCACCGTCGCCAGCGAGACCGAGATCCTCGTCTCCTCCAAGCGCATGTCGTAGGTGTAGACGATGCGCTCGGCCGGAACGATGTCCTGGTAGAGCGCCTCGTAGCTGTAGGCCTTGCCATCCGGCGCGGTGCCCCGGCTGCGTTCCCGCCCGCCGACGCGGAAGTCGAGCTCGAGACTTGCCTCGGAGTCGACGAACCAGCGTGCCTTGGCCTCCGGATCGGCCCACGCCGCGAATGCACGCTCGGGCGACACCTCGTACCTGCGCTCGACGACAAAGGTGGCGTGCTCCACCGATCGTCCGCTCATCGCGTGCGCCGTTTCGGTTCGTCGTTGCCCTCGGCGAGGTACTCGCCAAGGCGGTCGAGGCGGGACTCCCAACTCGACCGCCGCGCGCCGATCCATCGCTCCACGGGCCGCAGCGCCGCCGGCTCGATCCGGCACGTCCGCACCCGCCCGACCTTCTCGGAGCTGACGAGGCCGCTCACCTGCAGCACCTCGAGGTGCTGGACCACCGCCGAGAGCGACATCGGCAGTGGCTCCGCGAGTTCGCTCACCGTGGCCGGCCCGAGGCTCAACCGCTCGACGATGCCCCTCCTATTGGGATCGGCCAGCGCGTGAAACACGCGATCGACGGGTTCACGCTCCGCACGTTGGTGAAGCATTGACTTAAGTATAGTTTTCCTGCGCGAGCGGATACGCCTTCACGCAACCCCCAACGAACTCGAGGAGGGCTGATGGGAAAGGTTCTGATCGACCATTCGATGTCCGTGGATGGCTTCAGCACTGGGTTAAATGTGGGTGTCGAGCATCCGAGGGGAGACGGCGGGGAGCAGCTGCACGATTCGATGTTCGATCGCAAAACCGACGCCGACGCGAGGTCTTCGACAACATCTACGCGAAGATCGCGGCCGGGCGGCGGCCGCCTTCCGAGGAGGCGCGATGAGCACGCTCAGGTGTCACATCTCCATCTCCCTGGATGGATACGTAGCAGGTCCCAACCAGAGCGAGGAGAACCCGCTCGGCGAGGGCGGGGAGCGGCTGCATGACTGGGCCGTTTCGCTGGCCGCCTGGCGCGAATCGCACCGCAAGCAGGGCGGCGAGGTGAACGAGAGCACGCGGATCATGGACGAGGCACTCGAGAACGTCGGCGCCGGCGTGATGGGCCGCAACATGTTCGGGCCCGTGCGCGGGGGGGACTGGGGGGATGAGCAGTGGAACGGCTGGTGGGGGGACGACCCGCCGTACCACAACGACGTGTTCATCCTCACCCATT
>DATFOK010000056.1:0-32604 GCA_035265665.1 Solirubrobacterales bacterium
GCCGGGCTGCCGCAGGTCGAGATCGGCGGGATCGCCCAGGCTCTCGGCTTCGTCCGCCAGGTCGTGCGCGACGGGATCGCCACGGCTGCCCACGACGTCAGCGACGGCGGCCTCGCGTGCGCGCTGGCGGAGATGGCGATCGCGGCCGCCTCGGGGATCGAGGCCGACCTCGACCCGCTGGTCGAACTGCGGGGCGGCTCGGGGGAGAGCTGCCTGTTCGGTGAGGGGCCGGGTGGGGTTGTCCTGGGAGTTGCCCCGGGGCAGCTGCCAGGCCTCCTCGAGGCTGCCGAGCGAGCGGGCGTCGAGGCCCTCGAGGTCGGCTCGGTGGGCGGCGATCGACTTGAGTTCTCGGCCGCGGAGCGGGACGTCTCGGTGGCGCTCGCTGATGCGAACCGGGCCTGGCGCTCTCTTCCCGAGCGGCTCTAATCCCGGCGAATAGCCGCCCCATCTAGGGGTAGGATCGAGGCGTGTTCGGGCGACGCCTCGCCGGCCACTCGCATCACACTGAGCACCCGCGGCGGAGGAGGGTCCTCCTCACGATCCTGGGGGCCGCGCTGCTCGCCGCGCTCCTCCTGCTGATTGCGCCGCGGAACGCCAACGGCAACTTCGTCTACTGGTCGAACCAGAGTCCGGAGACCACCATCGGTCGCGCGAAGATCAATGGCACCGGGCTGAACAACAACTTCATCCCGGGGCTCAACAGCCCGGCCGGGATTGCGGTCGACTCCAAGTTCATCTACTGGGTCGAAAGAGGCGCCAACCGGATCGGGCGCGCGAATCTCGACGGTACGGGCGTCAATGCGAGCTTCATCACCAGTGGCGTGATCGACGCACAGGGCATTGCGGTCACTTCCAACTCGGGCCTCTTCTGGGTCAACAACGTGGGAACCGCGACCCCTGACACGATCGGGCACGCGAACTCCGACGGCAGCAATCCAATCGGCAACTTCGCCACGATCACGAACGCCTGCGGAATCGCGGCGAATGAGAGCTTCGTCTACTGGCTGGCCAACAGCGACCAGCGGATCGGGCGGGTGCCGGTTTCCGGCGGCGCCCCTGAGCCGAACTTCATTACCGTGCCGTCGGGGAGTGGCTGCGGCGTCGCGGTGGACAACAGCTTCCTCTACTGGAGCGCCAGCACCAGCAGTGTTGGCCGGGTCGCCGTGGGTGGCGGGACCGCAGATCCGAACTTCATATCGAACACCGACACGAGCTTGCTCTTCAGCCCGTCTCCCGCGGTCAACTCCCAGTATGTCTTCTGGGCCGTTGGAAACCCCTCACCTGGGTCCGGCGCCATTGGGCGCGCCAACATCAACGGGAGCAACCCGAATCCGAATCTGGTCCCCGGGCTCGGTTCGCCATCTTTCCCGGTAGCCGCCCCCTCCAACAAGATCACCGTCAACTCGGTGAAGAAGAAGAAAAAGAAGGGCACCGCGACGATCAGCGCCAAGGTGCCCGGGCCTGGTCAGGTGACGATGAACCAGACGAGCGCGCCGCCGGACGTCAACGCCACCGAGGCCGCGGTCAAGCAGGTGGGCTTGACGATCACGCAGGCATCCTCGTTCTCCGTCCCGGTGAAGCCGGTCGGCAAGACCGCGAAGAAGCTCAACAAGCAGGTCAAGAAGCAGCTGAAGAAGAAGCGCAAGGCGAAGGCCAAGGCGAGCGTGACGGTGTTCATCCACTTCGTCCCGGCCGGCGTGGCGGGGGTGCCGAACACGGAGCAGGTCAAGGTCACCCTCGTCAAGCAGCGCAAGAAGAAGAAGTAAGCGCCCTGCAAATCGCCGCATTTTGGGGGAGCGAGGGTGGCTGGCCGCGCCGGGCCCGCTGCTACCCTGCCCTTGCGGGCTGAAGTCCTGCCCGGCCATTCGATCTCCAGAGGTTGAGACACCTCCACAAGCCGTGACCGATGCGCGTTTCGACGTTCCCGATCGCGATGGCCCGCGCGATGAATGCGGGGTGTTCGGCGTATACGCGCCCGGCCGTGACGTCGCTCGCCTCGCCTACTTCGGCCTCTACGCGCTCCAGCACCGCGGTCAGGAGTCGGCGGGCATTGCCACCTCCGAGGGCGGCCACATCACGACGCTGCGGGAGCTCGGGCTCGTCTCGCAGGTCTTCGACGAGGAGAAGCTGCGCGCGCTGTCCGGCGACATGGCCATCGGCCACGTCCGCTACTCGACCACCGGCGGCGGCGCCTGGGAGAACGCGCAACCGGTCTGGCGCGATGACGGGCGGGAGCTGGCCCTCGCGCACAACGGCAATCTGACCAACGCGGTCGAGCTCTACAACGAGCTGACTGAGGCCGGCCTGCACCTGCGCGGCACCTCGGACTCCGAGATCATGGCCGCGCTCCTCTCGCGGACGGCCGGTGAGGGAGACGAGTGGATCGAGGACGCAGTCGCCGAGGTGATGCCGCGACTGGAGGGCGCGTACTCGACCGTCGTGATGACAAAGCACGCAGTGGTCGCCTTCCGTGACCCGCACGGGGTGCGGCCGCTTGCTCTCGGCAAGATCAAGGCGGGCGACGGCTTCGGCGAGTGCTTCGTGGTCGCGTCCGAGAGCTGCGCGTTCGACATCATCGGGGCCCAGATGATCCGGGAGGTCCAGCCCGGCGAGCTGGTTTCGCTGACCGCGGGCGGGCTCGAGATGAAGCCGGTGATCCAGGGGGAGCGTCCGGCGCAGTGCGTCTTCGAGCACATCTACTTCTCCCGCCCCGATTCGCGCCTCGAGAACCGGGTGCTGCAGGAGGTGCGCGGGCGGATGGGCGAACTGCTCGCGGAGGAGGCGCCGGTGGAGGCCGACCTGGTGATCTCCGTCCCCGATTCGGGGAATCCGATGGCGAACGGGTTCGCGCGCGCGACGGGCCTGCCCAAGGACGACGGGCTGATCAAGAACCGCTACGTGGCGCGCACCTTCATTCAGCCGGGGCAGGAGCTGCGCAAGCACGGGCTGCGGATGAAGTTCAACCCGCTCCCCGAGATCGTCGCCGGCAAGCGGGTGGTGGTGGTCGACGATTCGATCGTGCGAGGCAACACCACGCGACAGATCGTCGCGATGCTGAAGGAGGCGGGCGCGAAGGAGGTCCACCTGCGGATCTCGGCTCCGCCGATCCGTCATCCGTGCCACTACGGGATCGATATGTCAACGCGCGAGGAGATGATCGCCCACGGCCGGACAGTCGAGGAGATCGCGAAGGAGCTGGGGGCGGATTCGCTCGCCTACCTCTCCATGGACGCGATCTACGAGGCGATTGGCACGCCGCGGGAAAAGCACTGCGACGCGTGCTTCACGGGCGACTATCCGCTCGGCGATCCCGAGAGCGCGAACGGCAAGTTCGCGCTCGAGGAGATCGCGGTCGTCCCGGCGAGCCGCTAGACGCCCGCGTCATTCGATCCGACAGGATGCGGTCGTGAGTGACTTTCGGATCGTCGTGCTCGCCTCGGGCAGCGGCACCAACCTTCAGGCGATCCTCAACCAGCTGCATGGCGGCGAGGAGGGGATCGAGGTGGTCGGCGTGGGCGCGGACAAGCCGGACGCCGGGGCGCTGGAGCGGGCGCGGAGGGCGGACGTTGAGACGGCCGTCTTTCCCAACTCGGAGTACGAGGACCGGGCACAACGCGATCGGGCGCTCGGAGACTGGATCGAGGAGCGGGGCGCCGACCTGGTCGTGCTGGCGGGCTACATGCAGATGCTCTCGCCCGAGTTCGTGGCGCGGTTTCACAACCGGCTGATCAACGTGCATCCCGCGCTGCTGCCGGCCTTCCCTGGAATCGACGCGGTGCAGCAGGCGATCGACCACGGATCGAAGGTCACCGGGGTGACCGTGCATTTCGTCGATGAGGGGATGGACTCCGGCCCGATCATCATGCAGCGGCCGGTGCCCGTTGCGCCGAGCCGCGATTGGGACGAGACGGAGAAGGTGATCCATGCGACCGAGCACGCGCTGCTGCCGGAGACCATCCGGTTGATCGCGGCCGGCCGGGTCCGGATCGATGAGACCAACCCGCGCCTCGTGCACATCGACCCGGAGTCTTAGACTCGCGGTCTCCGTGTCGACTCCTTCGTCAGAGATCGCTCCGGAGCCGGCCGGCGAGTCGCTGCCCGTACGCAGGGCGCTGATCTCGGTCGCCGACAAGACCGGGGTGGCCGAGTTCGCAGCCGGGTTGGCGAAACAGGGGGTGGAGGTGATCTCGACCGGCGGGACGCTGTCGGTGCTGCGGGAGGCGGGGGTGGACGCAAAGCCGGTCGAGGAGCTGACCGGCTTCCCGGAGATCCTCGACGGGCGGGTGAAGACCCTCCATCCGCATCTGCACGCGGCGCTGCTCGCGGTGCGGGACGACCCCGAGCACTCGGAGACCCTGCGGGAGCACGAGATCGAGCCGATCGACCTGGTCTGCGTGAATCTCTATCCGTTCGAGAAGACGGTGGCCCGGCTCGACGTACCGGAGGAGGAGGCGATCGAGAACATCGACGTCGGGGGGCCGACGATGATCCGGGCGGCGGCAAAGAACCACCGCTTCGTGGCCGTGGTGGTGAGGCCCGAGAGCTATGACGCGGTGCTCGACGAGCTCGAGGAGACGGGGGAGCTCTCCGCGGCGACCAGGCACTGGCTGGCGAACGAGGCCTTTGCGTACACGGCCCGCTACGACGCAGCGATCAGCCGCTGGTTCGGTCGCCGCTACGAGCAGCTGCCGAGCTACTGGGTGACGGCCTGGGAGAAGGAACTCGATCTCTCCTACGGCGAGAACCCGCACCAGCGGGCGGCGCTCTACGTCGAGCCGCGGGTCCGGTCCCACGTCCTCTCGCGGGTGTCAAAGCTGCACGGGAAGCCGCTCTCGTTCAACAACGTCCTCGACCTCAACTCGGCTCGGACGCTGCTCACGGATCTGGAGGGGCCCGGCTGCGTGATCGTCAAGCACAACAACCCCTGCGGGGTGGCCGAGGCGGATCGGATCGGGTCGGCCTACGAGGCAGCGTTCGCCTGCGATCCGATGTCGGCGTTCGGGGGTGTGATCGCGCTCAACCGGTCGGTCGACAAGGCTGTGGCCGAGCGGCTGCACCAGCAGTTCATCGAGGTCCTGATCGCGCCCGGGTACGAGGACGGCGCACTCGACGTGTTGCAGCAGAAGGAGGGCATCCGGATCCTGGAGGACACCGAGCGGCGAACCCACCAGATCGAGCCGGACATCAAGCGGGTGCGAGGCGGAATCCTGGTGCAGGATCCCGACGGCACTCCGGAGCCGCGCGAGCTGATGGAGGTCGTCACCAAGACACAGCCGACGGACGAGCAGTGGAATGACCTGCTCTTCGCTTGGCGAGTGGTGCGGCACGTCAAGTCCAACGCGATCGTGCTGGCTCGCGATCGGGCCACGCTGGGGATCGGGGCGGGTCAGATGAGCAGGGTCGACTCGGTCCGCCTCTCGATTGAGAAGGCGAAGGAGGCCCGCGGCCCCGATGCGGAGCCGCTGCTCGCCGGGTCCGTGGCCGCCTCGGACGCGTTCTTCCCCTTCGCCGACGGGCCGCAGGCTGCGATTGACGTCGGGGCCACCGCGGTCATCCAGCCGGGAGGCTCAAAGCGTGACGCCGAAGTGATCGAGGCGTGCGACGCGGCCGGCGTCGCCATGGTCTTCACGAAGCGGCGACACTTCCGGCACTAGGTCTCCGGCGGCAGGGGCTCGAGCGCTGAGACGGTTAGGCGCCCGCGGCCCTGCGGGCCTCGTCGGGGTCGCGGTGAGCCTCCACCTGCGCCGCCAGACCGTTGCGGACGGTCCAGATGTGACCGAACTCGCCGGATAGCGGCATGCCGGTTGCACGCGCCTTGGCGAAAATCCGGCCGATCACCAGCACCCCGTCCTCGCCGACCTCGACGAACTCGTCGGCGTCGTAGTGGAACTCCGAGAAGTCCTGCTCGAGCGCCTCGACGAACACCTCGAGGCCCTCCACTCCCGTGATTACGCGATCCCCGAGCTCGTGCGATAGCCGGGATTCGAAGTCCGGGGCGACCACGTCACGGACCTCCGCGAACCCCACACGCCGACTGCCAACGCCGGCCCAGTCGAAGCCGTAGATGCGCCGGATCAGGTCGGCCCGCTCTCCCATACGGCCCAGTATGCCGCTCGCAGTACCCCACCGCGAGTGCCCCCTCCGGGACTCGAACCCGGACTACGAGATTAAAAGTCTCGCCGTCTCTCCAGTTGACTTAAGGGGGCAGTGCAAGTCTAGGCGGCGCTTCGCCGGTCACTAGAGTCCCGGTCTAGATGAGGATCTCGGCGAAGGTCGACTACGCCGTGCGGGCGGCGGTGGAGCTTGCGGCGGCTGGCGGGGAGCCGATCAAGGGGGAAGTGATCGCCGACGCGCAAGAGATCCCGCTCAAGTTCCTCGAGAACATCCTCGGCGAGCTCAAGCACACCGGCATCATCGCGAGCCGCCGCGGCGCCCAGGGCGGCTACTGGCTGGCCAAGCCGGCGGACGAGGTCAGCATCGCCGACATCGTCCGGGCCGTCGAGGGCCCGTTGGCGAGTGTCCGCGGCCAGGGACCCGAGGCCCTTGACTACAAGGGCGAGGCGGTTCCGCTCCAGAAGGTCTGGATCGCGGTTCGGGCCAACCTGCGCGCCGTCATGGAGGACACCACTCTCGCCGACGTGGTCGGCGGGGAGCTGCCGGCGGCGGTCCGTGAGCTGAGCGAGCCGGCGGAAGCCTGGAGTGCGCGCTAGCGGTCGTCCTCCGCGACGCGACCCGGTGGCGGCTCGCCGACTCGATCAGCCCATCGGATCCGGGTCCCTAGGACACCCCCGTGGCGACCGTCGGCGGGCCGCCGTCGGCTGAGAACACCCGCGTCGAACGCGGTCGCACGTAGACGATCTGGCCCACCGCGAGCTCGAGGTGATCGACCTCGTCACGAGTCAGCTGCACCGAGAACTGCTCCCCCTCAGGCAGGGTCAGCTCCACCCTCACCTCGAAGCCGAGGTGCACGATCCGATCCACCATCGCCTCAATCGTCTGACCGTTCGGCTCGTGGCGGATCTCGACGTCGTGCGGACGCACCCACGCCTCGCCGAGCCGGTGCGCGGGCCCGACGAAGCTCATCACGAACTCCGAGGCCGGGTCCTCGTAGAGGTCCCGGGGACCGCCGGACTGCTCGACCCTGCCGTCGTTCATCACGATGATCTGCTCGGCGACGTCCATCGCCTCCTCCTGGTCGTGGGTGACGAAGATCGTCGTCACGTGCACATCGTCGTGGAGGCGGCGCAGCCAGGTGCGCAGCTCCTGGCGCACCTTGGCATCCAGCGCGCCGAACGGCTCGTCGAGCAGCAGCACCCGCGGCTCTACCGCCAACGCCCGGGCCAGGGCCATCCGCTGCCTCTGCCCACCCGAGAGCTGGCTGGGGAAGCGCTTCTCGAAGCCCTGCAGGTGGACGAGAGCGATCAGCTTCGTGACCCGCTCGCGAATCGTTCCGTTGCCCTCCCCCCTGATCCGCAGGCCGAAGGCGATGTTGTCGAACACCGTCATGTGCTTGAAGGCGGCGTAGTGCTGGAAGACGAAGCCGACGTTGCGGTCCTGCACCCGGGTCTGCGTGTTGTCCTCGCCCGAGATCAGCACCTGCCCCATGTCGGGCTGCTCGAGGCCGGCGATCACGCGCAGCAGGGTGGACTTGCCGCTGCCGCTCGGCCCGAGGAGCGCGGTCAGACCGCCGTCAGGCACCTTGATCGATACGTCTTCGAGGGCGACGAAGTCTCCAAATCGCTTGGTCACGTCTCTTACCTCGATGGCCATGGCTAGGCCTCCTTTTCAATCGGATGGGGAACGAGAACGCCGGTCCCTGGCGTCGCATCCGCGTCGTCATCTGTGTCAACGGCCTTGCGCGAGCGCCGCTGGAGAAAATTCATGCTGAAGAGCACCAGGAGGGCGAGGGCGGCGAGCAGAATCGCCGCGGCGTAGGCGCCCGCGAGATTGAAGTTCGTGTACTCGTTCTCGACGAAGAGGGGCAGGGTCTCCGTCTGGCCGGAGATCTTGCCGGAGACGACGCTGACGGCCCCGAACTCGCCGAGCGCCCGGGCGGTGGCCAGCACCACCCCATAGGTGACGCCCCAGCGAATCGATGGCAGGGTGACCTTCCAGAAGGTCTGCCAGGACGACGCCCCCAGGGTCCCGGCGGCCTCCTCCTGGTCGGTGCCGATCTCCTGCAGCACGGGCATCACCTCACGAACCACGAACGGCAGGGAGACGAAGACGGTGGCCAGGATCAGAGCGGGGGTGGAGAAGATGATCTGGATGCCGGCGTCGGACAGCGGACCGCCGATGAAGCCGTCCACTCCGTAGACGAGGAAGAGTGAGAGACCGATGACCACCGGCGAGACCGCGAAGGGCAGATCGATCGCCGAGTTGATCAGGGCCTTGCCGCGGAAGTTCTGACGGACCAGCATCAGCGCGCAGAGCACGCCGAACACCGTGTTCAGGGGAACGGCGACACCGACGCAGAGCACCGTCATCCAGAAGGCGTGGATGCCGTCCGGGCTCGTCAAGGCGTCGATCGGGCCTTGCAGGCCGTCCTCGAAGGTCCGGTAGAAGATCATCCCCAGCGGGATCACCAGCAGCGCCCCGAGATAGAAGAGCGCCAGGCCGCGCATCCCATATCTCGCGACGGGGTTAGGCGCGCTCATGGCGGCTCCTCCAGCGGACGAACAGGTTGAGGGCGAAGAGGATGAGGACCGCGATCACGAGGAGCAGCACCGAGACCGCGGCGGCCGCCGTCGTGTTGTCGCTCTCGATCCGCCCGAAGATGTAGACGGAGGCGACCTGCGTGTCGAACGGGATGTTTCCCGTGATCAGAACCAGGGACCCGAACTCGCCGATCGCCCTGGCGAAGGCGAGCGCGCAGCCGGCGACGATCGCCGGGGTGAGGTTGGGCAGGATGATGCTCCGGAAGATCCGGGTGTTGGAGGCACCCAGCGAAGCTGCGGCCTCCTCCATCTCCTCGTCGATCTCGTGGAGCACCGGCTGCACCGCCCGGATCACGAAGGGCAGGGTCACGAAGAGCAGCGCCAGACCCACCGCGATCTTGGTGTAGGTGACGCTGATGCCCACCGGCGAGTCCTCGCCGTAGAGGGCAAGCAGCGTCAGCCCCGCGACGATCGTAGGCAGAGCGAAGGGCAGGTCGATCACCGAGTTGACCAGCCGCTTGCCGCGAAAGTCGTCGCGGACGAGCACCCAGGCGATCAGCGTTCCCATCACCGCGTTGATCGCGACGATGACGAATGACGCGATCACGGTCAGCTTGATCGCCGCGACAGCCTCGGGTTCGCTGATCGCATTCCAGAAGGTCCCCAGTCCCTCGTCGGTGGAGCGGAGCAGAACGGCGCCGAGCGGGATCAGCACGATCAGGCTCAGCCAGGTGAGCACGATCCCACGGGTGAGCACCTCCCCGCCGAAGGGTGGCCTGAAGCCAACCTTCGGCGGGGTCGCGACTGCAGTGTCCGCAGGCGGAGGTGTCATCTCGGCCGCCCGAAACTCCTCTACTCGAGCGGGGCTCCCTGGTCGCGCAGGATCTGCGTGACCTTGCCGTTCTCGTCGTCGAAGAACTCATCGTCGACCTTGCTCCAACCGCCGAAGTCGGCGATCGTGAACAGGCCGGGAACGTCGGGGAACTTGTCCGCGTTCTTCTGGAGCACGGACTGCGTCACCGGGCGGTACCCGTAGTCGGCAAAGACCTGCTGCCCCTCATCCGTGAGGATGAAGTCCAAGAACGCCCGGGCCGCCTTCGGATCCTGCGCCTCGGTCGTGACCGCGGCGGGGTTCTCGATCCTGATGGTCGAGTCCGGCAGCACGTACTCCAGGTCGATCCCTTCGTCCTGGGCCTGGATGGCCTCGTTCTCGTATCCGATCAGGACGTCGCCCTTGCCGCTGGCAAACGTCTGCAGCGAGTCGCGGGCGGAGTCGTCGAGTACCGAGGTCTTCGAGATCACCGTCGCGACGGCGTCGAGGGCCTCCTGCTCGGACTTCCCGGCCTCGATCTGAGAGCCGTAGATGGCCATGATGTTCCACTTCGCGCCACCTGACGTCGCCGGGTTCGGCGTGATGATCTCGACGTCCTTGGTCAGCAGATCATCGAAGCTCTGGATGTTCTCCGGGTTCCCTGGGCGGATCGCGATGCTCACGACCGAGCTGCTGATGATCCCCTTGGTCGGGCCCGTGTTCCAATCCTGGGCGACCTTCCCCGCCTCGACCAGAGCCGTCATATCGGGCTCCAGCGAGAAGTCCACGAGATCGGCCTGCTGCCCGGCCTCGACCGCGCGACGCTGATCGCCGGACCCGCCGAACGAGGTCGAGACGTCGACTCCACTACCGGCGTCGGTGTCCCGGAACGCCGGGATCAGCCCCTCCTCGAAGGCCTGCTGGGGCGTCGAGTAAGCGACCAGGTCGATGTTGCCGCCGCCGCTGCCTGAAGCGCTGTCATCACCGCCGCACGCGGCGATCCCGACCGTTGCGCTGAGCGCCGCGACCGCAATCACAAGCCGGGGGACGAAGCCCGGCCGGTACTTCTTGCTTCCCGTGCTCATAGGAGGGGGTTCCTTGTGACCTTTCTTTATTGATTTCGTTGACAAGCGGGGCCACCGTAGCAGGTTCTCGACTTTCTGGATCAAGAACATCTTGATTCTCTACCCGATCGGGGGAAATGCCAGCAGGTCGGTGGGAAAGAGGGGTTCTGCGGCCGCTTAGGGAGTCAGTGACCGGGAAGGACTCCCCCGGACCAGAGAGAAGGTCTCCCCAGCATGAGAGTCATGTTCTTCACCTGGCTGACGCTGATCGCGGCCGGGATCGTTATCTTCACGATCATCGGCCTCGGACACCACTGAGGTCCGATGCGCCGGTTCGTCCGCGACCACTCCCTGTCGCTGTTCTTCTTGGTCATCTTCCTGGCCGCGCTCGTCGGCCAGGCGATCGCCGGCCACATCCTCCACAACGAGGAGGCGATGGCCCACAGCGGCGAGCAGATGTCGTTCTGGCGCTACATCCGCTCCTCGGACTTCGGCAACGCCGTGATGGAGAACTGGCAGTCCGAGTACCTCCAGTTCATGCTCTTCATGCTCGCCACGGTCTGGCTGGTACAGCGCGGTTCACCCGAATCGAAACCCCTTGGTGACGTCGGACGGGAATCAGACGAAAAGCAGAAGGTCGGCCCTCATGCGGACGCCCAGTCACCAAAGTGGGCGAAGGCGGGCGGCGTCAAGGCGTTCATCTACGAGAACTCGCTCCTGATCGTCATGTCGATCATCTTCTTCGGATCCTGGTTCGCCCAGTCAGTGACCGGCTGGACCCAGTTCAACGCCGAACAGCTCGATCATCAAGAGGCCACCGTCTCCTGGCTGACCTACATCGGCTCGGCGGACTTCTGGGAGGCGACCCTGGAGAACTGGCAGTCCGAGTTCCTCGCCGTGGGCTCGTTCGTCGCGATCACGGTCTTTCTGCGCCAGCGCGGCTCCCCCGAGTCAAAGCCGGTGGGTGCGCCGCACCACCACACCGGCGCCCAGGGGTAGGGACTCCCGGTGGCTTGTCTCAGTCGGCGCGGCCGCCGCGCCGCTTGATCGCTGCCCGGAGCTGGTCCTTGCCCATCTTCGAGCGGCCACTGATATTCAGCCTGGCCGCCTCGCGGTTGAGCTGATCCCGCGTCTTCGCCTGGCCCTTGCGGACCTTGTTCGCCTCCTTGCCGAGGGCGGTCTTGGTTCGACTCGGCAGGTTCTTCAGCGTTTGCTTCTTGCGCGCGCCGGCCTGCGCCTTCTTGACGTTGCGCTTGGCTGCGCTGCGCTGCTTCTGCGTGGCCATCAGCGCCTCCTTTCTCTCGCTGGCCGGTTACCCGGCGAGCAGTGAGCGAACCATGTCCGTTGGGCCCGCGCGCAGTTAGAACAGCCTGGTCTGGGGGGGCTCGGGCGGCTCGGCGTCCCGCGCCCGCTTCGCACGGCGGGCGGCGAGCTCATCCCGCCGCCGGTAACGCCGGTCACGGGAGCGGTTGGGTGCGCGAACCAGGCCACCGATCCGCTTGCGCTCCGCATTGGGCGCGTAGGCGCGGCCCTCGTAGAGCCGCTCGTAGCGGGGCACCAGGTCGGGGCGCGCCGCCGAGAGCCAGGACATGAAGACCTCCTTCACCCCCGGGCGCAGGTGCAGTGCGATTCCGTTGACGAAGGTGGCCCCGGCTTCCTCTGCCAGCGAGACGATCTCGTCGACCAGCTCGGGAGAGTCGTTGATGCCCGGCATCAGCGGTGCCACCAGCACCCCGGATGGGATCCCAGCCTCGTTGAACTTCGCCACAGCCTCGAGCCGCTTGCGCGGGTGCGGAGTGTGCGGCTCGGTCTCGCGCCAGATCTTCTCGTCCAAGGTCGGCACCGAGAAGTTGACCGAGACGTCCGCGACCCCGGCGAGTTCGACCAGTGCATCGAGGTCGCGGAGCACCAGCGGCGACTTGGTCAGTATCGAGGTCGGAGTCTCGCCCTCCTGAAGCGCCTCGATCATGGGCGGCATCAGCTCGTACTTGCCCTCGGCCCACTGGTACGGATCGGTGTTCGTCCCGAAGGCGACTAGCTCCCGCTTCCAGCTCGGCCGGTTGAGTTCGGCCCGAAGCAGCTCCGGCACGTTCACCTTGACGACGATCTCGCGCTCGAAATCCCGGCCGGCATTCAAGTCCAGATAGGTGTGGGTGTTACGAGCGAAGCAGTAATTGCATGCATGCGCGCAGCCCCTGAAGGCATTGACGGTGTAGTTGAACGGCAGGAAGTCCCCGGGCACCTTGTTGAGCGCCGACTTGGCCCGGACCTCGTGGAAGTTGATGCCGAGTGCCTCCGGAGCGTCGAAGGTCCTAACCCGCTCGACGTCTAGCCCCGGAAGGCTGCGCCCCTGCTCCCTATCGACTCTCTGTGAATCCCAACGCATCCGTTTCCAGTCTTGCAGCGTCCGCGGTCCTGTAGCGAACATATGTTCGCATACTCATCGGCGCCGTCTGAGCACTTGAACGCCGGGTAGGAACGTCTTGTGAGCCAGCTCCCCCTCACCGGAGAGGAGACCAGCGGCGCCGACGCGCTGATCCCGGAGCGCCCAACCTTGCCGAAGCTACGAGAGGCCGCGGCCGACTGCACGGCCTGCCCACTGCACAAGACCGGCACACAGACCGTCTTCGGCGAGGGGTTGAAGCGTGCCCGGCTGATGCTCGTCGGTGAGCAGCCCGGCGACCGCGAGGACATCGAGGGGCACCCTTTCGTCGGGCCGGCGGGCCGGATCCTGGACAAGGCACTCGAACAGGCGGAGATCGAGCGCGGCGACGCCTACATCACCAACGTCGTCAAGCACTTCAAGTGGAAGCCACAGGGCAAGCGGCGGATCCACCAGACGCCGCGGGCCGAAGAGATCAAGGCGTGCGCTCCCTGGCTCGAGGCCGAGCTCGAGGTCGTCGACCCCGAGGTGCTGGTCTGCCTCGGGGCAACGGCGGTCAAGGCGGTGATCGGCTCGAAGGCGCGCGTGATGAAGGACCACGGTGAGTTCCTCGAGTCGAAGCTCGGCCGCACCGCGGTGCCGACGCTTCATCCGTCCGCGATCCTCAGGGCAGATCCCGAGGACCGTGACGACGCTATGGGGCTGCTGGTCGGCGACCTGAGCCGGGTCCGCAAGCGCCTCGACTCCTGAATCGCGCTAGCCGGTCAGAATCCGAAGGCAGATGGCGACCGAGCGCGCGAAACTCCATCCCGCCGAGCACCGCGCGTACCGCGAGCTCTACGCCGCCAGCCGGCAGCTGATCAGGAGGTGGCAACGGGTCGCCCCCGCGCTGGAGGGGACGCCAGTCGGGGACGGGCTCAAGGACGGCGCGGCCGAGACCTCTGTCCTGCTGACCGAGCTCGCACCCCGCACGGCGACCTATGGGCTCTATGGCGGGCCGACCGCGCAGGGGATGGGCGCTCGGATCGCCGACCTGCGGACAGCGATCACCGATCGGGGCGGGGACACCGGACTCGTCGTCCGCTCGGCGGTGCTCGACATCGAGCACGTCACAACCCTGCTCCGGCATCTCGCCGAGCTGGCGCGCGCCAGAAGTGACCGGAACATGGCCGGGTTCTGCCAGGAGTGGGCCGCCCGCCTCGAGTCGAGCATGGACGCGGTCCGCCAGGCGGCCGTAGAGCTCGGCGCGGATCCTGACCGAGCCTCGGCGCCGCTAGGAGATTCGGTGGTGAATCGCGCCACGCACGGCGTCGGCTGGGTGTTCGGATCGATCGGCGAAGCCGTCGATCGCGTGATCGGCAGCCGCCGCGGCTAGCGAATCGCGTTAGGTGAACTCCGGGCGGCCCTCGAGCGGGGTCGACGCCTCGGCGTGCAACCGGCGCGGGATGCGGCCCGCCTGTCGCGCAGCCCAACCGGCCTCCACCGCGGCACGCATCGCGGTTGCCATGCCAGCCGGATCCTCCGCGCGGGAGACCGAGCTCGCCAGCAAGACCCCGTCACAGCCCAGTTCCATCGCCATCGCGGCGTCCGAGGCGGTCCCGATCCCGGCGTCGAGGATGACCGGGACGCTCGCGCGCTCGGCGATGATCTGGATGTTGTACGGGTTGCGGATCCCCATCCCCGACCCGATCGGCGAGCCGAGCGGCATCGCCGCGGCGCAGCCGGCGTCCTCCAGCCGACGGGCCAGGATCGGGTCGTCATTGGTGTACGGGAGCACCGTGAAGCCGTCGTCGACCAAGGTCTCGGCCGCGTCCACCAGCTCGACCGCATCCGGGAAGAGCGTACGGTCGTCCCCGATCACCTCGAGCTTCACCCAGTCGGTCTCAAAGGCCTCCCGGCCGAGCTTCGCCGTGCGGACCGCATCCCGCGCCGTGTAGCAGCCCGCGGTGTTGGGAAGCGCGAAGAGCCCGAGACGGCGGATCACGTCCAGCACGGATCCCTGCGCCTCCGGATCCACTCGCCGCAGGGCCACCGTGACGATCTCGGTCCCCGAAGCGATCAGGGCCTGCTCCATCTGCTCGAGCGAGCGGAAGCCGCCGGTCCCCACAATCAGTCGGGAGCCCCAGCTGCGGCCGCCGAGCTCGAAGCCGTTCTCCGCGCCACCCTGGATCGCGGCAAGGACCTCCACCTTCTGGCCGTCGCGAAGGGGCGTCAGGTCCCACTCGCTGCGCGGAACGACCTCTCCGTCGATCGCGACGGCCACCCCGCCCTGCTCGCCGGCTGCGCCCGAGGCCTCGACCGCCTCGCGTACCCCCGCGCCGTCCGGCAGGACGACGACCTCGCCGTTCAGCTCCACCTTCATGCGACCTCCACCGGAGAATCCGCGGGTCGCCGAGCGAAGCGCAGTGGCGAGAACGGCTCGAGGTCGACCGGCGCCGAGGCGCCTTCGAGGAGAGCCGCGATGGAGTCTGCAGTCACCGGCGCCTGCAGCACGCCGTTGCGGAAGTGTCCCGTGGCGATCAGCAACCCCTCGGCATCGCCGTGTCCGATCAGCGGGGCGTTGTCCGGCGTCCCCGGCCGCAGCCCGGCCGAGGCCTCGGCCAGCTCGAGCTCGGCGATTTCGGGGATCAGCCGATAGGCCTCTCGCAGCAGCTCGTGCACGCCTCCGGCAGTGACCGTGGTGTCGAAGCCGCGTTCCTCGACCGTCGCTCCGACGATCAGCCGCCCATCGTCGCGGGGCACCATGTACACGCGCTCCCCGGCGACGATCCCGGCGCAGACGGGATCCTCAGCGGAGCCGCGCAGAGTGAGGATCTCCCCCTTCACCGGCCGCACCGGAGCGACATCCGCCGACAGCCACCGCGCCCCTCCGGACCAGCAGCCCGCCGCGAGCACGAGGTTCGCCGCCTCGAAGGCGTGGCCATCGGCGATCGCTACACGCCACTTACCGGCCTGCCGCCCGGCACCCACGACCTCCGCACCCGAGTGGACCACGGCAGCGCGCCGGTCGAGCGCCGCGAGCAGGGTCGCGACCACCTTCCTCGGATCGACCGTGGCCTCACCGGGAACGCGGGCGCCTCCGCGAACGGCCGTCGCCAGCCCCGGCTCGAGCGTGCGGCATTCTCTGCCGCGAAGCCATTCCGACTCGAGACCCAGGCTTCGATGAAGCTCGTAGCGACGGCGCAGCTCCTCGGTCTCATCGCGATCCAAGGCCACGTGCAGCGCCCCGGACTGCGCGAATCCCGTCTCGAGGTCCCCCTCCTCCTCGAGCTGCTCGGCGAAGCTGGGCCAGCGGCGAAGCGATTCGAAGTTGAGGGCGAGCAGCCGCTCCTCCCCCCACGAGGCCTCCCCGACGGGAGCGAGCATGCCCGCGGCGACGCCGCTGGCGCCGGCGGCGGGGCGGTCGCGCTCGAGCACACACACATTCGCGCCGCGCTGGGCGGCTCGCCAGGCGCAGGCAAGCCCGATCACGCCGGCGCCGACGAAGATCGCGTCGTATCCGCTGTTGGTCTCGTTGCTCACTAGCCGCTGGGTTTCTCCTGCAGCCGATGCGCTCCAACCTCCCTGCGCCGGCATTACCCGGATCAGGTTCAGACGGTCGGCGGCGCTTCAGCCGCCCTCTCAGCCCTCGGTGGGCTCCCGTTACATATCCATCGTACCCATGCGACCCTTGATCTAGGCTGGCCTCGCCGTGACCGACACCTCTCACCTCGCGCCACCCGAGTCGATCGGCGAGCTGCGGCGCCAGCGCCTGCGGTGGGCGAGGCTCTACTTCGTTTGCGAGGCGCTTCCGCATGGCCAGGACCCCGAGGCGCTCCTGAATGCCTCCATGGCCGCCGGCACGGGGATGATCGAGCTGCGCGACCGCGAGCAGCCCCGGGCGGTGATCGAACGCTCCGGGCGCACATTCCGCCGGCTCGCGAACACCTACAGCGCTCTCTTCATCGTCAACGACGATCCCCATCTCGCGCTGGAGCTGAGCGCCGACGGGGTCCACGTGGGACAGGACGACATGGACCCGGCCGAGGCTCGCCAGGTCATGGGCTCCGACGCGGTCGTCGGGCTCTCCACCCACACCCGCGAGCAGATCGAGGCCGCTGCGAACGAGCCGGTCGACTACATCAGCGTCGGGCCAATCTGGGAGACCCCGACGAAGGAGGGACGCCCTGCGACCGGGCTCGAGCTGGTCCGGACGGCCGCCGAGATCGCTCCTCTTCCCTGGTTCGCGATCGGCGGCATCGACACGGACAACGTGGACCAGGTGATCGCCGCCGGCGCCGAGCGCCTCTGCGTCGTCCGCGCGATCCGCGATGCCAAGGATCCTCGAGCCGCTGCCAGCGCCCTCTTCGACGCGGTCGACCCCGCCGCACGTCAGGAGGCGGGCGAGTGACCGGCGCCCGCGAGCGAAAGCGAGCCGAGCGCCAGAAGCGCAAGCGCCGGGCCACGAGGAGCAGCCCCCCGGTCAAGGCGCAGCCTGCCCAAACCAGCGACCCGCAGGGCAACGGCGACGGGGCGCGCACCGAGACCTTTCAGGAGAAGATGGCGCGCCGCTACGAGGAGCGGAACGCGGAGGCGCGAGCAAAGCTCGAGCCGCTCGAAGAGGGGGAGCGACCCCGAGCGGTGATGGTCGGCGCGATCGTCTCGGCGATCCTCGCTTTGATCTTCACGGCATCAACCGTGATTGCGGCGACGGGCTCCGTGGATGTATCTGGCGACGACCCATCTCCCGTCGGGATCGGCTTCTTCGCCGCCGCGCTCTGGCTGATGACGTGGGGGATGTGGAAGGCGCGCTACTGGGCGGTCCTGGGATTTCAGGTGCTGCTCCTCATCGCCCTGATCGTCGGTGCGCTGGCGCTCGTCACCTTCTCAACGGTGCTCCAGTTGCTCGCGAGCCTGTTGCTGCTCGCTGGGTCGGGGTCGCTCTTCTATTTCATGATCCGGGCAATGGGCCGAATTCAGATGCCGCGGCCCCCGGAGAGGTGAGGGTGCGCCGCAGGGAAGCGAGGCGCAACCCGTTTGATGGCGAAGCCAAGTAATTCCCTTCTATAGAGTCGGGCCGATGGCCGAGTACGACGTGATCGTCATCGGAGGCGGCCCCGGAGGCTATGTCGCCGCCATCCGCGCCGCCCAGCTCGGGCAGAAGACAGCCGTCGTAGAACGTGACAAGGCCGGCGGTCGCTGCCTGAACTACGCCTGCATTCCGGCCAAGACCGTCCTCCACACGGCCGAGATCTTCTCCGCCGTGACCCAGGACGGCGCCGACTTGGGCATCAAGTCAAACGGCGCGACGATCGACTGGAAGGCTCTCCAGGAGCGCCGCGCGAAGGTCTCCAAGACCCTCGAGGACGGTGTCCAGTTTCTCTGGAACAAGAACAAGGCCGAGTTCCTCCACAGCGAGGCCTCCTTGACCGGCAACGGCAAGGTGAAGGTCGGAGACGACGAGCACGAGGCCAAGGCGATAGTCCTCGCAACCGGCTCGGTCGCCTTGCCGATTCCCGGGGTCGAGTTCTCCGACCGGGTGGTCGATACGTGGGGCGCCTATTCGCTCGAGTCGATGCCGAAATCGCTTGTCATCGCCGGCGCGGGTGCCTCGGGCTCAGAGATCGCCTCCGCCTACTCCCGCATGGGGGTCGAGGTCACACTGATCGAGATGCTCGACCAGATCCTGCCGCTCGAGGACAAGGACATGGCGCGGGTGGTCGAGCGCCAGTTCAAGCAGGACGGCATGGAGGTGATGACCGGCACGAAGGTGGAGGGCGTCGAGGAACAGAAGTCCGGCGTCAAGGTGAAGGCAGGGGACAAGGAGGTGAAGGCCGACTACCTGGTGATCGCGGGTGGACGGCGGCCCGATACCGACCCGCTCAACCTCGACGCGGCCGGGGTGAAGACCAACGACCGGGGCCAGATCGAGATCGACGAGTACCAGCGCACCTCGGCCGACGGCATCTTCGCGATCGGCGACCTCGTTCGGGGCCCGGCTCTGGCGCACAAGGCCGAGGAGGAGGGCGTCGTCGCCGTCGAGACCGCGGCGGGCCACGAGACCGAGCCGGTCAACATCGACCTCGTCCCAGGTGCGACCTTCACCCACCCGCAGGTGGCCAGCGTCGGGATGACCGAGGAGCAGGCCAAGGAGACCGGCCGCCAGATCAAGGTCGGCAAGTTCAAGCTCGGTGGCGCCGGCGCTTCCGTCGTCTACGACGACCGGGCCGGCCTGGTCAAGATCGTCGGCGACCCGGAGTACGGCGAGATCCTCGGCGCGCACATCGTCGGCAACATCGCCTGCGACATGATCAGCGAGATCGTCAACGTGATGGCGCTCGAAGGCGGCTATCCGGAGCTCGAGCGGATCATCCACCCGCATCCGACCATGTCGGAGGCGGTTCTCGACGGAGCCCGCGCCGTCGACGGCTGGGCGATTCACGCCTAGGCAACCGTGACTACCAATCGCCTGGAGGCCTTCAGCGATGGGGTCTTCGCAATCGCGATCACGTTGCTCGTACTGGAGCTGCACGTACCGACGGAGGACCATCTCTGGAGCGAGTTGAAGGACGAATGGCCGTCCTTCGCCGCCTTCCTGCTGAGCTTCTGGGTGATCGGGATCATCTGGGTGAATCACCACGGCGTCATCGACCACATCGGCAGGGCCAATCGCCCGTTGCTCTACCTCAACCTGCTTCTGCTCCTTACGGTGGTGTTCATTCCGTTCCCACTGCCCTACTCGCCGAGCATCTCAAGTCGGGTGAGGACGAGCAGGTGGCCGCGATCGTCTACAGCTCAGCCTTCATGGCGATGTCCCTGAGCTACGCCTGGCTCTGGACCTACATCGCGAGACACCGCGAACTGCTCAGCATCACGTTGAGCGATGAGGAGGTCCGCCGCCGGACGGTGATATTCCTGATCGGCAATCCCTTCTACGCCCTGGCGCTGGCATTGGCCTTCATCAGCCCGGCGGTCGTGCTGGTCATCAATGGGCTGCTCGCCGTCTACTACATGGTGGTCGGCGTGAGGAGCCCAGATCCGGCCGGGGAAACCCCGTGAGCGCCGTCACCTTCTACTACGACTTCAATTCGCCCTACTCGTATCTGGCCGCGGAGCGGATCAGCGGGGTGTTCGCCGAAGCTGGACTCGAGCAGCCGGAATGGCAGCCAATCTCCTTCGGCCACATCCTGAGGGCGACGGGGCGCAGGCCGTGGTCGTTCGAGGAGGACCGGAGCGCCGATTTCGCCGAGATCCAGCGGCGCGCGCACGAGCGGGGCCTACCGGAGGTCGTCTATCCCGAGGGCTGGCCGATCGAGAACTACAGCCTCAATCCGGTCCGGGCGGCCGTCTACGCGAAGGAGGCGGGGCGGGTCGTCTCCTTCTCCCTCGCCTGCTTCCGCCAGGTGTTCGCGGCCGGCAGGGACATGAGCGACGTCGACAACGTCCTGATCGCGGCCGCAGCGTGCGAGTTGCATCCCAACGCCGTTCTCAAGGGGATCGAGACCGACTCGGTCAAGCAGAAGCTCCGAGCGGCTACCGAGGGCGCGCTCGCCCGCGGCCTGGTGGGGATACCCACAGTCGCAGTGGGTGACGAGTTGTTCTGGGGAGACGACCGCCTCGAGGAGGCCGTGCGGGCCGCAGCCGCCTGATTCATCGACACCCTTTGCCGCGGGAGTAGGCTGAGCCCGTGGCCCAGAGCAAGACCAAGTCGGCCCGCGCACCCGCCGAATCAAGCGACGGCGCGCCGCCCGCCGGCAAGCTGAAGCTGCCCGACGAGGCGACCTGCCGCGAGCTGATCAGCACCATGATGCTGATCCGGCGCTTCGAGGAGGAGGCCGGGCGCCAGTACCAGCGGGCGAAGGCCGGCGGATTCCTGCACCTGGCGATCGGCGAGGAGGCGACGATCGTCGGAACCACCTCGGTGATGAGACCGGAGGACTACCTGATCGGCACGTACCGGACGCACGGGCACGCGATCGCCCGCGGCACCGAGGCCAAGAGGGTCATGGCGGAGCTCTTCGGCCGCGTCGACGGAACGTCGGGTGGTCGCGGCGGCTCCATGCACATCTTCGACCTCGAGCACCGCTTCATGGGCGGCTATGGGATCGTCGGCGGAAACCTGCCGCTGGCGGCCGGCCTCGCCCTCTCCTCCGACTACCGGGGCACCGACGACGTGACCGTCTGCATGTTCGGCGACGGGGCCTCCAACACCGGCAACTTCGGCGAGACGATGAACCTGGCGGCGCTCTGGAGCCTGCCGGTCGTGTTCCTGGTCGAGAACAACCTCTATGGGATGGGCACCTCGCTCGAGCGCCACTCCGCGGTGCAGGACCTCTCTCATAAGGCGGAGGGGATGGGTGTGCCCGGGGTCCGAGTCGATGGCATGGACGTGCTCGCCGTCCGGGAGGTCGTCGCCGAGCACATCCGCCTGGCGCGCGAGGACCGCAAGCCCACGCTGGTCGAGGCTTTCACCTACCGCTACCGCGGCCACTCGGCGGCCGATCCCGAGGTCTATCGGGAGAAGGCCGAGGTCGAGGAGTGGCAGCGCAAGGACCCGATCGAGAACTTCGCGCGTCGCCTGATCGAGGAGAACGTGCTCTCCGAGGACGAAATCCAGGAGATTCGGGAGGAGGCTGACAAGACGGTCACAGATGCCGTCGAGTTCGCCGACGACTCGCCCGAGCCGCCGCTCGACTCGCTCTATGACCACCTCTACGTGCTCGGCGACCAAGTGCCGGGGTGGTACGGCGTGGACGAGCGATCTCCCGACTCGCACGCGGCGGAGCAGGAGCGGGGGGCCAGCGAGCGGGCGCGCCAGCTGGCGGAGAGCGGCGCCGCATACGCGGAGGACGAGGAGATGCGGGAGGCCGAGGGCGACCGCCCGGACACGCGGCCTGAGGACGTGCACTGATGGCGCAGATGCGGATGCGGGAGGCGCTGCGGGACGCGATGGCCGAGGAGATGCGCCGGGACGAGGACGTGCTGGTGATCGGCGAGGACGTCGCCGTCTTCCAGGGATCCTTCAAGGTTACCGAGGGCCTGCTCGACGAGTTCGGCGAGAAGCGGGTCCGCGACACCCCGATCTCCGAGAACTCGATCGTCGGGATGGGCGTCGGGGCTGCGATGGGAGGGCTGCGGCCGATCGTCGAGATCATGACGGTCAACTTCGCGCTGCTGGCGATGGATCAGATCGTCAACCACGCCGCCGCGATCCCGTACATGTTCGGCGGCCAGGTGCGGGTCCCGCTGGTGATTCGCATGCCGGGGGGCGGTGGCCACCAGCTCGGTCCGACCCACTCCCACAGCTTTGAGGCTCTCTTCGTCCAGATCCCGGGGCTGCTCGTCGCCTGCCCCTCCACCCCAGCCGACGCGAAGGGGCTGCTGAAGGCGGCGATCCGCGACGACAACCCCGTGATCTTCATCGAGCACGAGACGCTCTACGGGGTTCGCGGGGAGGTTCCGGAGAACGGCGACGGCGTCGTCGACTTCGGCGAGGCCGCGATCCGCCGCGAGGGCTCCGACGTGACGATCGTGGGGATCCTGCGGATGGCGGAGGTTGCCCAGCAGGCCGCCCGCACGCTGTCTGAGGAGCACGGCGTCGAGGCCGAGGTGATCGACCCGCGCACCCTGCGCCCGCTGGACCTCGACACGATTCTCACATCCGTGCAGAAGACGAACAGGGTCGTGACCGTCGAGGAGGGCTGGCCCCATGGCGGCGTCGGCGCCAATCTCGCCGCCCTGATCCAGGGACAGGCGTTCGACTACCTCGACGCACCGATCGAGCGGGTGACGGGCGCGGACGTCCACATGCCCTACTCGAAGCGCATGGAGCAGGCGGCGATACCGCACGCCGAGAACGTGGTCAGCGCCGCGCAGCAGACGCTGGAGGGAAGCCGCTGATGGCGGAGGTCGTGATGCCCCGGCTCTCGGACTCCATGGAGGAGGGCACGGTGCTGCGCTGGCTCAAGTCGGCCGGTGATGAGGTGGCGGTCGGCGACGAGCTTGTCGAGATTGAGACCGACAAGGCGAACATGGTCTACGAGTCCGACCTCGCCGGGACGATCGTTGAGGTCCTGGCGGAGGAGGGGGACACGCTTCCGGTCGGTGAGCCCATCGCCCGGGTCGGGAATGCGTCGGAGGTCGTCTCGGGCGGTAACGGCGGAGGACCGAGAGAGGAACCGGCCGAGCGGGCGCCTGAGCCGCCGCCCTCTGAAGCGCCCGCGCCGGCCGCCACCGCCGCTCCTCCGGCGCCTGCCCCGGCCGCGGATGGGGGGGACGGGCGCGTCAAGGCCTCTCCGATCGCGAGGCGGATCGCCAGAGACCGTGGACTGGATCTCTCCGGCCTGAGCGGCTCCGGGCCGGGCGGGCGCATCGTCAAGGCCGACGTGGAGCGGGCGCTGGAGTCCGGCGTCGCCGCTCCGTCGGCTCCCCCAGCTGCTCCCGCCGCTCCGGCACCTGCGCCGGCAGCCACTCCGGCCGGCCCGACCCCCGGTGTCTCCGAGAAGCCCGAGACCGCCAAGGGCCAGGTCGAGGTGGTCGAGCCGACCAAGGTTCAACAGACGATCGCCCGACGGATGGCCGAGTCGAAGGCGACCGCGCCACACTTCTACCTGCAGGCCGAATTCGACATGAGCGCGGCGTTCGAGGGGCGCAAGCGCCTGAAGGAAATGGCGCGGGAGGGCGAGATCGTGCCCACCTTCAACGACATGACGATCAAGGCCTGTGCCCTCGCCCTCCGTGAGCACCCCCGCGCCAACGCGGCCTATCGCGACGGCCATTTCGAGTTCTACTCCCGGGTTAACGTCGGGGTGGCGGTCGCCGCCCCAGACGCTCTGATCGTGCCGACCGTCTTCGATGCCGATCTCAAGGGGCTGCGGCAGATCGCGAGCGAGACCAAGGCGCTCGCCGCCCGCGTCCGCGACGGCTCGATCACCCCGCCGGAGCTCTCAGGCGCCACCTTCACCGTCTCGAACCTCGGCATGTACGGGATCTCCAACTTCCACGCGGTGATCAACACCCCGCAGGCCGCGATCCTCGCGATCGGCGAGCTGAAGGCGAAGCCGGTGGTCGCCGAGGACGGCCAGATCGTCTCCCGACAGCTGATGGGCGTCACCCTCGCCTGCGACCACCGCATCCTGTACGGCGCGGACGGCGCAGAGTTCCTGGCGCGGGTCAGGGGGCTCCTCGAGGAGCCGCTCGGGCTCGCGCTCTAGGCACCTCGAAGTTCCCGCACACAGCGGACGGGCCTTCCGTTGCGGCCCCTGTTTTCTGCCCCGGACCAAGGGTATGATCCGTTCACCACATAGGGAGGAGAGGTAGATCCTTCTCCGCCCGTTGTCCGTGAAAGTGGCCAGCCGGTTGATCCCGGAGCCGCATCAAGAGTCCGCCGGAGGCGATCCCGCAGGCGGGCAAGAGGAAAGGCGGACCGTAATGAAGCTCGATGCCGCGAGCACGAGTGGCTCGTCTGAGCGCGAGGGTACGGATGCTCTGACGCGCGACGACCGGGCGCTGCTCCTGCGCTACATGCTGCTCATGCGGCTCGCAGAGGAGCGAGGGCTGGCCCTCTACAAGCAGGGCAAGGTGCCCGGCTCCTTCTACGACGGTCGTGGCCAGGAGGCGACCTGCGTCGGCTCCGCCTTCACCCTCGGGCCCCGGGATCGGATGTGCATCCTGCATCGCGACCTCGGGGCTCATTTCGTTCGTGGGGTGACCCCGGACCGTTACCTGGCGAACTACATGGGCCGGGAGGGCGGCGTCACCGGCGGCAAGGACGGGAACATGCACTTCGGCGACCGCCAGCTCGGCTGCGTCGGCATGGTCAGCATGCTCCCCGACATGGCCCAGGTGGCAGCCGGCATGGCCCTCTCCTTCAAGATGCGCTCCGAGCCGCGGGTCGCGATGACCTTCTTCGGCGAGGGCTCCACCGCCAACGGCCAGTGGCACGAGGCGATGAACTTCGCCGGGATCCACCGCCTGCCGGTGGTCTTCGTGCTCGAGAACAACCAGTTCGCCTACTCGACGCCCACCGACCTCGAGTTCGCCGTCGATCCGATACAGCGGGCGAAGAGCTACGGGTTCCCGGGCGTGAGCGTCGACGGCAACGACGTCGAGGCCGTCTTCGAAGTCTCCCGTGTGGCCGTCGATCGGGCGCGATCGGGAGACGGCCCGACCCTGATCGAGTGCCACACGATGCGCATGCACGGACACGGCGCGCATGACGACATGAGCTATGTCCCGGACGAGATGCTCGAGGAGTGGTCGCGGCGCGACCCGATCGAGCTCTACGTGCGGCGCCTCGCGGACGAGCACGGCTTCGAGGCCGCCGAGATCGACGAGATCCGCGAATCGGTGGCGAGCTATGTGGACGAGTGCGCGGAGAAGGCGGTTGCCTCGCCGATGCCCGATCCACAGCTCGCGACAGCGGGCGTCTTCGCGGAGCGCTGGGAGCCCCTCGGCGACGGCGAAGCGCCTTGGTCACGCTGGAGTCAGGCCGACCAGGGGGCGGCCGGCTCTGCCAACGGCCACGCACCGCCCGACGGCGATCCCGGCAAGCTCGTCGAGCACGGAAGGGCCGCCTGATGGCAGAGATGACCTACCTGCAGGCGATCAGCGACGGGCTGCGCGAGGAGATGCGCCGCGACGAGGCCGTCTTCTGCCTCGGCGAGGACATCGGGGCCTTCGGCGGCGCCTTCAAGGTCACCGACGGGTTCATCGAGGAGTTCGGCGCCGACCGCGTCCTCGATACGCCGCTGGCCGAGAACATGATCGTCGGCGCCTCGATCGGAGCCGCGATCGAGGGGATGAAGCCGGTCGCAGAGATGCAGTTCGCAGACTTCATCGCCTGCGGCTTCGATCAGCTGGTCAACGTCGCCGGCAAGCTGCACTACCGCCAGGGGGTCTCCGTGCCGATGGTCGTCCGCCTGCCCTCGGGCGGCGGGTTCTCGGGCGGCCCGTTCCACTCGCAGAATCCCGAGGCCTGGTTCATTCAGGCCCCCGGCCTCAAGGTCGTCGCGCCCGCTACGGCCGAGGATGCGAAGGGTCTGCTGATCAGCGCGATCCGAGACCCCAACCCCGTCTGCTTTCTCGAGCACAAGGGTCTCTACCGGCACGTCAAGGGCGAGGTCCCGGAAGGGGACCACGCCGTGCCGCTTGGCGAGGCGCGGGTGGCGCGAGAGGGCGGAGAGCTGAGCGTGATCGCGTACGGCTCGTCGGTTCCGCTCGCGCTCCAGGCCGCCGAGGAGCTCGACGAGGACATCGAGGTGGTCGACCTGCGGACGCTTAACCCGCTCGACGCCGAATCGATCCTGGCCAGCGTCGAGAAGACTGGGAAGGTCCTGATCGCGCACGAGGCGACCCGCTCCTGCGGCGTCGGCGCCGAGGTGGCGAGCCTGGTCTCCGAGCGGGCGTTCGAATGGCTCGACGCTCCGATTCGCCGTCTAACCACGCCGGACGTGCCGATCCCGTTCAGCCCGCCGCTAGAGCAGGCCGTCCTACCGCAGCTCGACGACATGAAGGAGGCGTGCCGTGAGCTCCTCGCCTACTGAAACGCAAAGTGTCGAGATCGTCATGCCCCAGATGGGCGTCTCGGTCGCCGAGGGAACGATCGTCGAGTGGTCGAAGCGGCCCGGCGACTGGGTCGAGCGTGACGAGACGGTCTGCCTGGTGACGACCGACAAGATCGACGTCGAGATCCCCTCGCCGGCGGCCGGCCGGCTCTCGAAGATCCTGGTCGAGCCCGGTGACACGGTCGACGTTGGGACGCCACTCGCGGAGCTCGATGCGAGCGCACGCCCGGGAGAGGCCCATCCGGAGGAGCATCACGAGGAGCCCGAGGCTGCTCAAGCCACGGAACCGGCGCGTCAGGGCGAAACCCCTCCCGCCCCGAGCTCAGGCGACGGCGAGACCGATCGCTCCGGCTTCCACTCGCCTGTCGTCCGGCGGATGGCCGACGAGCACGGCATCGACCTCTCGCAGGTCCAGGGCACGGGGATCGGAGGGCGAATCCGCAAGCGGGATCTCGTCGCCCTGATCGAGTCGGGCGGCGAGACGCAGCGGCCCGACCAGGCCGAGCCCGCCCAGGCCGAGCGGCCGCTGCACATCGAGTCCCCCTACCGGCCCGAGACACCGGCGCCCGCACCGGCCGAGACGGAGGCGCCGGCCGCCACGCCCGCGCCCGCAGGCGAGGGCAACGGTGCGCCACCGACCGAGGAGATCCTCCCGGGTGAGCGCCGGGAGTCGATGACCCCGATGCGCCGGCGGATCGCCGAGCACATGCTCGAGAGCCGCCGGACCTCTGCCCACTGCACGACGATCGTCGAGGTCGATCTCCACCAGGTGGTGGCCGCCCGACGCGAGCAGAAGGAGGGGATGGCCCGCCGCGGCGTGCCGCTCACCTATCTCGCCTTCGTGGCGAGCGCGACGGTGGCCGAGCTGAACAGGCACCCGATCCTGAACGCCTCGATCGACGGCGACGAGATCGTCTACCACGACGATGTCAACCTCGGCATCGCTGTGGGACTCGAGTCGGGGCTGATCGTGCCGGTGATCCGGCACGCGCAGCGCCTCAGCCTCGAGGGCCTGGCGAGCGAGATCGCCCGGCTCGCCCAGCGAGCCCGCAGCGGCGAGCTCCAGCCCGACGACGTCGTCGGAGGCACGTTCACCATCACCAACCCCGGCCAGTTCGGCGCCGTACTGGCGACGCCGATCATCAACCAGCCTCAGGTCGCGATCCTCGACCTGGAGGCGATCGTCAAGCGACCCGTTGTGATCGATGACGAGTCCGAGGCGATCGCGGTTCGCCCGATGACCAACCTCTGCATGTCGTGGGACCACCGGGCCCTCGACGGGGCCGAGGCGGCGCGCTTCCTCGCCGACCTCAAAGCCCGCCTCGAGGGGTGGGAGCGATGAGCCTGCTCGAGCACGAGGAGGTCGTGGTCCAACGCGGGCGCCGCAGCGGGATCTACGTCGTCGTCGCGATCCACTCGACCGTGCTCGGTCCGGCCCTGGGCGGCATGCGGCTGTGGCGCTATGGCGCGCTGGGGGACGCGATCGCCGATGCGCTTCGCCTCTCGGAGGCCATGACCTACAAGGCGGCCGCCGCCGGACTCGACCTGGGCGGCGGCAAGGCGGTCATCTGCGTACCCCCCGATCACGAGCTACAGGCTGACGAGCGGCGCGAGCTGATGCTCGATGTCGGCGACATCGTCGATTCGCTCGAGGGCCGCTACGTGACGGCTGAGGACGTCGGCACCGGCACGGACGACATGGCCATCGTCCGGGAACGCACAGAGCATGTCACCGGCCTTCCCATTGACTCCGGCGGGTCCGGGGATCCAAGTCCGATTACGGCACGCGGCGTTGAGTCCGCTCTGCGGGCGAGCTGCAAGCATCGCTACGGAACGGACGACCTGGCGGGTCGCCGCGTGACCGTGATCGGCCTTGGCCACGTCGGGTCCAGGCTGGCGGAGCGGCTGGCCGCGGACCGGGCGGAGCTCGCGGTCTCCGACATCGACCCGAAGAAGCGTGCGCTCGCGGAACGGCTCGGTGCGCGCTGGCTGGATCCGGCCGATGCAGTGACCGCGGAGTGCGACGTCCTCGCGCCCTGCGCGCTCGGCGGCGCGATCGACCGCGACAACGTGGAGCGCCTTCGTTGCGAGGTCGTCTGCGGCGCCGCAAACAACGTGCTTGCGGAACGCTCGCTGGCGGACCGCCTGGCTGAGCGCGGGATCCTCTACGCCCCCGATTTCATCGCCAACGCCGGCGGCCTGATCAGCGTCTACGGCGAGCTCCACGGTCTCGACAGGGACCGGCAGGGCGCGCTCGTGGATGGGATCGGGGTGGCCCTGTTGCGGGTCTTCGAGGCCGCGGAGGCGCGTTCCGTCACGCCGGCCGAGGCCGCCAGGGCGCTCGCCGAGGAGCGGCTCGACGCCGCCAGGGAGACCGCGGCTCCCGTTGACGCACCGGCGGTCTAGGCTCGCGCGGCGGATGGACCGCGCCCATGCGCGACACTGTTGACATGGACCGCGTCCTGATCGTGCGCTGCGGACTGGTCCCCTACGAGGATGCCAGGAAGGCGCAGAAGCGGATCGAGGCGGCGCGCCTCGCTGGAGACCTCCCGGACGTGCTGCTTCTGCTCGAGCACCCACCCGTCTATACGAAGGGGCGGCGGGCGGAGCCGGGCGAGCTCGGGATGGGCGAGGACTGGTACCGGATGCAGGGAATCGAGGTCTGCGAGACGGACCGCGGCGGCCGGGTGACCTACCACGGTCCGGGTCAGCTGGTCGGTTATCCGGTCGTCTGCCTGAAGCCCTACGGGGACAACGTGCACGAGTACGTCCGCGGCCTCGAGCGCCTGATGATCGAGTCGCTGGCCGCCTACGACGTCGAGGCTCAGGTGATCGATGGCCTCACAGGCGTCTGGGTTGGCGGTGGACCGCCCGAGGGGCGGAAGATCGGCTCCATCGGCGTCCACGTCAATCGCGGCGTCACCACGCACGGCTTCGCCGTCAACGTCAACAACGACCTGCAGCCCTTCGAATGGATCGTCCCCTGCGGCATCGAAGGAGTTCGGATGACCTCTCTCTCCCGGGAGCTGGGCGCCGAGCAGGACATGAATGCCTACATGGACCTGGTCGCCGAGCTCTTCGGTCGGATCTTCGAGCGCGAGCCCACTTCGACGCAGGAGACGCTCGCGGAACTGGCCGATGGAATGGCCCCGGTACGGTAGGAGCGATGGCGCCCCAACGTAAAACGGGTGGCGCTGACGCGCCCCCTCGCATAGACATCGAGCGACTTCACGTCACCCGTTCCCGCGCCAACCCCGGCGGGAAGGCGCAGGACGAGGAGGGCAAAGTCGCCTTCCGCTCGCGCAAGCCGCCCTGGCTCAAGGTGCCGGCGCCCGGCGGCCCGACCTACAGGCGCCTGAAGAAGACGATCGAGGCCGACAACCTGCACACCGTCTGCCAGGAGGCCAACTGCCCGAACGTCGGCGAGTGCTGGGAGCGCGGCACCGCGACCTTCATGATCCTGGGCGACGTCTGCACCCGCCGCTGCGGCTTCTGCAACGTCCAGACGGGCAAGCCGACCTGGCACGACCCGCTCGAGCCGCTCCGCGTCGCCAACCAGGTGAAGCGGATGGGGCTCCAACACGCGGTGATCACCTCGGTCGACCGGGACGACCTCCCCGACTACGGAGCCGGCGCCTTCGTCGGCGTGATCCGCTCGATCCGCCGGATGGCGCCGGGCTGCAGGGTCGAGGTGCTCACTCCGGACTTCCGCGGGCAGGAGATGCCGCTCGCCAAGGTGATCGCCGAGCGGCCCGACGTCTTCAATCACAACGTCGAGACCGTGCCCCGGCTCTACCCCATTGCCAGGCGCGGCTCTGACTTCATGCGCTCAACGCGGGTTCTGCGGATGGCGAAGGAGATGGGGGGCGACGAGGTCGTGACCAAGTCCGGGCTCATGGTCGGGCTCGGCGAGAACTTCGACGAGATGGTCGAGGCCTTCGGGATCCTGCGCGAGCACGGCGTCCAGGTCCTGACTGTGGGGCAGTACCTGCGGCCGACCGAAAAGCACCTGCCGGTGGACCGCTACTGGCACCCCGACGAGTTCGCCGCCCTGGAGAAGGCCGCATACGAGCTCGGCTTCGAGTCGGTCGCCTCGGGCCCGCTGGTGCGCAGCTCCTACCACGCGGACGAAACCGCGCAGATGGTGGAGGAGCGCCGGTCCGCGGTCGGCGCCGCCTGACCACGCGGTGCCCTGATGCGAGGGTGCGCGAAAGCGCAACCCGTTTGATGATGAAGTCCAAGTTCAGCCACGTGGACCTGGTCGTTTCCGACCTCGGGCGCAGCCTGGACTTCTACCGGGGCCTGCTCGTGCCGCTCGCCTGGACCGGCCTGAACGAGGTGCGCGGCGAGCGCGGCGAGACCATCCACTACATCTCCCAGGAGGGACCGGGGGTGGCCGCGCTGGGCCTGCGGCAGCGGCCGGACGATGCGCCGCAGCATCGGTATGACCGCTACGCGCTCGGCGTGCATCACGTCTGCTTCGATGCGCCCAGCAGGGAGGCCGTCGACGAGAGAGCCAGGTGGTTGCGGGAGAGCGGCGCCGAGATCGAGAGCGGCCCCGCGGAGTACGACTACACGCCCGGCTACTACGCGGTGTTCTTCTACGACCCCGATGGGATCAAGCTCGAGCTCCTGCATCGGCCCGGTTACTGGGAGTACGTGAGCGGCTGACACGTGCACCTTTCCTTGCTCTCGCGTGTTTCGGGTGTTCGTAGCCTCGAACCATGCGTGCCCGACGCAGAACCACCCTCGCCTCGATTGCGGCCATCGCCGCCGCCGTCGCCATAGGTCCGCTCGCGGGCGGGGGGTCCGCGCAGACGACGACCGACGAGGCCGCGAAGCCGAAGCACCCGCTGACCGGCGACGGGATGTGGATCTGGTACGTGAGCCGCTCCTCGCGCGGCAAGCCGGGCAAGATCGCGAAGAAGGCCCACCGCCACGGGATCGAAACCGTGCACATCAAGTCGGGTGACGGCACGACCTACTGGGGCCAGTTCTCCTCAAGATTGGTCTCAGCGCTCAAGGCTCGCGGGCTCAACGTGTGCGCCTGGCAGTTCCTCTACGGGCGCAAACCGGCGAAGGAGGCACGGGTCGGTGCGGCGGCGGTCAGCCGCGGGGCCGACTGCCTCGTCCTCGACGTCGAGGGGCACTACGAGGGCCGCTACCCGCAGGCCTCGACGTACATGACCACCCTGCGCTCGCTTATCGGCCCCGACTATCCGGTTGGACTGACGAGCTTTCCGTACGTCGACTACCACCCCGCTCTGCCCTACTCGGTGTTCCTCGGACCCGGCGGCGCGCAGTTCAACCTGCCGCAGCTCTACTGGAAGACGATCGGGACGACCGTCGACACCGGCTACACCCATACCTGGGTCTGGAACCGGATCTACCGGCGGCCGATACTCCCCCTGGGTCAGGTCTATCTGAACCCGAAGGCGGGGCAGATCAAGCGGTTCCGGGCGCTCGCCATGTCGCATGGATTCGAAGGGGTCAGCTGGTGGTCGTGGCAGTCGGCTCGCAAGCGCCAGTGGAAGGCGGTCGGCGCTCCGGTCTCGCCCGCCGCAGTAGCGCCCTATCCGAGCTATCCCTTCCTTCGCCTCGGCTCCAAGGGCGATTTCGTCGCCTGGGCACAGCAGCTGCTGGCAGGAGCCGGCATCAGCGTGCCGATCACCGGCTACTACCAGGGCTCGACCCAGTCGGCCGTCTACTCCTTCCAGGCCGCCCACGGCCTGCCGCAGACCGGGAACCTCGAAGCCCCGACCTGGCCGGTTCTGCTGCAGGCCGATCCGCTGCCGGTGCGCTGGACCAAGGGCGGCGCCGTGGCATCCGGCTCGCGCGGGCGCCTCACGCTGCCGGCCCCGCGCTCGGCGAAGCTGCCGGCGGTGCGCAACGAGATCCCGCCTCCGTCGAAGCGCTGATCCCTTCCCCAGAACAACTTAAAACCGCCGCTTGCATGGAAAGCAGTGGTCTTCACGCGATACTGCGCGGGCGATGTCTGAGGAAACCATTGAGATAGTCCGGCGCGGCCACGACGCGTTTCGCGAGGGCGGCGAGCAAGCGATCTACGCGTACCTTGATCCCGACATCGAACTAACCGCAATCGAGGAACTGCCGGGCAATGAGACCCACTACGGCCACTCGGGCG
>DATFOK010000057.1:0-3345 GCA_035265665.1 Solirubrobacterales bacterium
GGCACCGATCTCCTCGCGGGTGTAGCGCGGGATCAATTCGCGGTCAGGCCCAGACCCTCGGCTCGGGCGGAGCGAGGGCCTCAACGATCAGCTGAGTGTCGCAGTACTCGGTGAGTTCCTTCACCTTGCCGTCCTCGATCCGGCAGACGTAGCAGTAGGTGTTGCGGTACGCCTTGCCGGACTTGGTGATGACATTGCCGCGGAATTCGATCACAACCCGGTCGTCCTCCGCGGTCAGGCGCACCGCCGTCGCCCGATAGGTCGTTTCGAACTGGGCGAGCAGCGGATCGAGCAGATCCCGCCTCACCGAATCGAATCCCTCCCAGGTGCCCGACCAGTCGCCGTCTCCGATGATCGTCCAGCGGACGTCCTCGGCCAAGGCCTCTAAGAACGGCCCTCCGTTGCCCTTTTCGAGTGCGTCGAAGGCCTCCCGCATCAGCCGCTTGTTCTCGCTTGCGCCCATTCTCGTTCTCCTCTCTGTTCTCCTAGAGCCACGCTACGCCAAACTCGGATATTCCACAAGCGATCATCACGCAGACCTATCATGCGTAGAACGCATGTCTAGCCAGCTGTCCGTAACCGGCCTTCGCGTCCTCCGCGAGGTTGCCGCACGTGGCTCGTTCACGGCCGCGGCGGATGCTCTGGGCTACACGCAGTCGGCGGTCTCTCGCCAGATTGCGACCCTCGAGGGTGCAGCCGGCGCCCCGCTGTTCGAGCGCGGTCCGCGAGGGGTGCATCCGACCGACGCGGGGAGTGCCCTCCTTCTCCGCGCCCAAACGGTGCTCGACGAGCTGGCGGCGGCGCAGCGCGAGCTCGCGGGCATCGCCGGCAGTGAGGCCGGGACGCTTCGCGTGGGCGCGATTCCGACGGCAGTCGCCGAGCTCCTCCCGCGTGCCCTCACCGCGTTCCGCGAGCGCCGACCTGGGGTCGAATTGGCTCTGCGGGAGGGAAGCAGCCCCTCCCAGCTGAGGCGGCTGATCTCGGGGTCCGCCGATCTCGCCGTGATCGGGGTCCTGCCCGAGAGGCGGTCCACCCGCGACCGCCGTGTCGAGCTGGAGCACCTCCTTGACGATCCGCTGCTGCTCGCGGTCGGGCGCGAGCATCCGCTGGCGGGCCGACGGGCGGTCGACCTCGACGTCCTCGAGACCGAGCGCTGGATCGCGGCGAGTCCCAAGGCGAACGACACATTCCTCGGCGCCTGGGAATGGTCAGACTGGCAACCGGAAGTCGTTTTCGTCGCGCGTGAGTGGACGGCCAAGCTCGGCCTCGTCGCAGCGGGTCTGGGGGTCACACTGGTCCCCGGCCTCGCCACGGGCGCGGTGCGACCCGATGTCTCGTTGCTCCGCATCCGCAGCGAGCGGCCTGCCCAGCGCTCCGTGCTGATCGCCACCCGCGCAGGCGGTGAACGCTCAGCGCACGCCCATGAGCTCGCCGAGTTGCTCCACGAGACCGCCGCACAGTCGGTGGTTGAGATCCAGCGCCGCGTCCGGGGCGTTACGCGTTGATGATCCGTACCGCCAGCAACCCTGCGTTCTTCGCGCCGTCGATCGCCACGCACCCAACCGGCACGCCGGGCGGCATCTGCACAGCCGAGAGCAGGGCGTCCAGACCGCCGAGGTTCCTTCCCGAGATCGGCACGCCGATCACCGGCAGGTCCGTCTTCGAGGCCGCGAAGCCGGGCAGCGCCGCGGACATCCCCGCGCCCGCGATGATCACCTTCAGACCGCGCATCCGGGCGTTCGTGCAGTACTCGCTCGTCGCCTCGGGATCGCGGTGGGCGCTCAGGACCCGGACCTCGTAGCGGATCCCGTGGTCCTGGAGGGCCTCCCCGGCGGGTTGCAACTTGGGCTTGTCGTTCTTCGAGCCCATGATGATTCCCACCAGCGGCGCGTCGACCTCGATCTCCTCGAACGCTTCCTCGACCTGGGGCATCGTCTCGACGGCTTCGCCCTCGGGCATCAGCTCCTCCGTTCGCTTGTCATTTCCCTGTCCAAAGCACGGGCCGCGATGTCCGTTCGCATCTGCTTCCCGTCGAAGGTGATCAGCTCGGCCGCATCGTAGGCGCGGCGACGGGCGTCAGCGGCGGTCGCGCCGAGCCCGGTGACGTTGAGGACCCGGCCCCCCGCGGTCACGATCTCTCCGTCCCGCCGGGCGGTGCCGGCGTGCGTGATGTCGACGCCCTCCATCCCGAATGCCCTATCGAGCCCCCGGATCACGTCCCCCTTCGACGACGACTCCGGATACCCGGCCGAGGCGAGGACCACGGTGACTGCCCAGTCGTCCGCGAACCCGGCCTCCAAGCCGGCGAGCCCGCCCTCCGTCCGCGTCGCGAGACAGAGACCGATCAGGTCCGAGCGGAGGCGCGGCAGCACCGCCTGCGTCTCGGGGTCGCCGAAGCGGCAGTTGAACTCGAGCACCTTGGGCCCGGAGTCGGTCAGCATCAGGCCCGCGTAGAGCACGCCGTGGTACGGGATGCCATGCCGCTTCATCGCCGCGACGATGGGCCGGTGGACGAGGTCGGCGATCCGCTCGGCCTCCGCAGCGTCGATGCCCGGTACGGGGGAGTAGCTGCCCATGCCGCCGGTGTTCGGTCCCTCGTCGTTGTCGTGGATCCGCTTGTAGTCCTGCGCCGGCGCCAGCGGCAGCACGTTCTCCCCGTCGCAGAGCGCCAGCACCGACAGCTCCTCGCCCTCCAGGAACTCCTCGATCACGACCTGGGTCTCGCCGAAGCGGCGCTCGGTGAAGAAGACGTCCGTTGCCTCGCGCGCCTCGGCCTCGGTCGCGGAGATGATCACCCCCTTACCGGCTGCCAGGCCGTCCGCCTTCAGGACGGCGGGATAGGAGGTGCGGGCGAGCTGCTCGAGAGCCTCCTCTTTCGAGCGCAGGACCGTGTGTGCGGCGGTGGGCACCCCGGCCTCCTCCATCAGCTGCTTGGCGAAGAGCTTCGACCCCTCGATCTGCGCAGCCGCGCCGCGGGGCCCGAAGGCCGCGATGCCGGCGTCCTCGAGCGCGTCGACGAGCCCGCCGACCAAGGGCGCCTCCGGACCGACCACGACGAGATCGATACCGGCCTCCTGTGCGGCTGTGACGAGACCGTCGATGTCCTCCCCGCCGACGCGGAGGATCTCGGCGTCGGCGGCGATGCCGGCGTTGCCGGGCGCACAGAACAGCTCGGGTTCGCTGGGCGAGCGCGAGAGCGCGCGAATGATCGCGTGCTCGCGTCCCCCGCCCCCCACCACGAGGACCTTCATGCCGGCACTTTCAGGGGGATCAAAGCGACTTCGAGAACTCCTCCGCCGGGATCGCGGACAGCGTCTGGCTGCTCATCGTCCCCCGCGAGCCGAG
>DATFOK010000058.1:0-11826 GCA_035265665.1 Solirubrobacterales bacterium
CGCCGCTGAGACTCGGATCAGGAGATCGAGCGGCCCCCTCAGCCGCGGTCTCCAGTCGCCGTCATCGTCCGATGTCGCGAAGGAAACGCCGACGACTCGTAGATAGGCGGTGTTGAGGAAAGCCAAAACGAGCCCGAACAGGATCATTCCCAGAGGGACGCCGATCAGCCCGAGGATGAGATGCTCGGTCGGGTCGTCGGTCACGGCACCGAGCCCCCAGAGCACGAGGGCCGGCACCCCGACCCAGAGCCCAAATGAGCCGATCAGGAGCATGAGCAGGAGCACGGCCCCGAGCATGCGAGCCACCGTCCCGACGCCGCTGGCGGCAGTCGTCTCGTCCCTCCAGCTTGCGGCGGTCACTTGATCACCTGTAGGTCCGGGTGGGTCGCCAGAAGGGTTTGCGTGAAGACGTAGTTGAAGGCGAACACGCCCATGAAGGCGACGACTACCGCCTCATTGACCGCGCGGCCTACCCCCTCTGCGCCTCCGGACGCGGTCATCCCCTTGTAGGAGCAGACGATCGCGATGATCGCGCCGAAGCACGAGCACTTGAGGACAGAGCCCCAGAGATCGGTGACTGAGGCGTTGTTGAAGAGGGTCGCGAAGAAGCCACCCAGGGGCTCCTCGTAGAGAACCTCGGCGATCACTCCGCCGAAGATGCCGAAGACGATCGCGAAGATGTCGAGCAGCCCGGTGATCAGCATCAGGGCGAGAAAGCGAGGTACGACGAGATTCTTGATTGGGTCGACGCCGAGCACCTGGAGCGCGTCGAGCTCCTCGCGGATCTTGCGGGCGCCGAGATCGGCGGTGATCGCCGTGCCGGCCACGCCCGCCACGACGACCGCCGTCACAAGCGGGGCGAACTCTCGGATCGAGGCCAGGACGAAGAACCCGCCGAGCCGGTCCAGCGCCCCGAACAAGCTGAGGAAGTTCGCGGCCTGCAATCCAGGCGCCCCGAAGCTCACCGCGATCATCGAGATCATCATCGGGAACCAGCAGAGCTGCAAAGCAAAGAGGAACTGGCCGACGAACTCGCCCCCATACGGATACGGCGGTTTGACCGCCGATAGGACCGTCTTCGAGCTGAGGGTGACCATGTCGCCGACTTGCTCGAAGAGCGATTTGGCCGGAAGGAAGGCCCTGTCGGCGACGGCCCTGACCATCTAGGGGCAACCCGACGACATCTTCACCCGCCACCAGTCCATCAGCGCGCCAACCGGCCCCCAGGTCGGCCGCACCTCGACCCGGCCGCAGCCGGGCTCGCCCAGGTCCTCGCGCGTCGCGTACTCCCACCGGTGCGCCGCGGGGTTGTCGAGCGCCTCCTCCCGCCAGCGCCGTGCCGCACCCCGGCGATCCTCCCTGCGCTCCGTTTCGGTCCGAGCCTCCCTGAGGCGTGAGATCAAGTCGTCGCGGATCGCCTCGAGTTCGTCGATCGAGGCCAGCCGCGGATGGGCGGTTGAGGGAGCCCCTTGCTGCGGGCGTGCGCTTGTCTCCACGTACGGCGCAAGCTTCGCCTCGAGGTTGGCAATCTGGCCACGCAGAGCGGCCCTCCCGGAGCGTTCCTCTTCCGGCGTTCTGGGTGCATGGTGCTCGTCGACTTGCTCCGAGAACGGGCCTTGCGGAGAGCTGCCGATGTAGAGGGCGCGCGCCAGCTCACGCGGGTCAATCCCCTGGGCGATGGCCTCTGCGGCGACCTGCGCGGCGAATTGCTCGAGAGTGGGTGCGATGGCCACGTAGGGAGCGACGAACGTGCCAAGCCCTTGTCGTGAGACCGCCAGGCCGTCGTTCTCGAGTCGCCGGTAGACGCTCCGCGCGGTGTTGACGTTCACCCCCGCCCCGGCGGCGAATTCGCGCACCCCCGGCAGGCGCTCCTTGGGAGCGAGCCGGCCGCTGTGGATCAGGACCTGAAGACGCCAGGAGAGGTTTGTGCCCACGGGAAGGTCGTCGGACCTGGTCGGATCCGAGAGTGCCTGTCCCTCCTCTCGCTGCTGTGCCATTGCACTATCACATTAGTACAACCCTCCCTCCCTGGCAAACGTTTCCGCGCGGACGGGCCGTTTGCCTCGGATGGGACGGAGGTAAGCGCTGACCAGGGCGACCCTGAAGAGGAGGTTCGAGATGAAGGCCCTGACATTCCACGGAAGGCGGGACGTGCGCGTCGACAACGTGCCCGATCCGACGATCAAGGAGCCGACCGATGCGGTCGTTCGAGTGACCTCCACCGCGATCTGCGGCTCGGACCTGCACCTGTACGAGATCCTCGCGCCCTTCCTGGAGGAAGGCGACATCCTCGGTCACGAGCCGATGGGGATCGTCGAGGAGGTCGGCTCCGAGGTGAAGCAGATCAAGCCCGGCGATCGGGTGGTCGTCCCGTTCAACATCTCCTGCGGGGACTGCTTCATGTGCAACCAGGGCCTCTACGCGCAGTGCGAGACGACTCAGGTCCACGAGCACGACAAGGGCGCCGCGCTGTTCGGCTACACCAAGCTCTACGGAGAGGTCCCCGGCGGCCAGGCGCAATTCTTGCGCGTCCCGCAGGCCCATTTCGGCCCGATCAAGGTCCCCGAGAACGGTCGCGCCGACGAGCACTTCCTGTTCCTCTCGGACGTCCTCCCCACCGCCTGGCAGGCGGTCGAGTACGCCGACATCCCGCAGGGCGGAAGCGTCGCCGTCTACGGGCTGGGACCGATCGGGCAGATGTGCGCGCGGATCGCGCACCAGCGCGGTGCCGAGATCGTGATCGGCGTCGATCGTGTTCCGGAACGCCTCGAGATGGCCGCTCGCCACGACGTCCAGACCCTGAACGCCGACGAGCACGATGACGTCCCCGCCACGGTCAGGGAGATGACCGGTGGCCGTGGTCCCGACAGCGTCATCGACGCCGTCGGAATGGAGGCCCACGGCGCGCCGCTCGGCAAGGTCGCCCAGACCGCCACTGGCTTCCTGCCCAAGCAGGTGGCCGAGAAGGCGATCGAGAAGTTCGGCGTCGACCGCATGGAGGTCCTGCATGAGGCGATCGACACCGTCCGTCGTGGCGGGACGCTCTCGATCAGCGGCGTCTACGGCGGCCAGCTCGATCCGATTCCGATGATGCAGCTTTTCGACAAGGGCGTGCAGGTCCGGATGGGCCAGGCCCACGTAAAGCGCTGGATCGACGACATCATGCCCTTCCTCGAAAAGGACGAGGATCCCCTCGGCGTCGATGACCTCGCGACGCATCGGCTGCCGCTCGACCGGGCGCCGGAGGCCTACGAGATGTTCCAGAAGAAGGAGGACGGCGCGATCAAGGTCGTGCTCCAGCCCTGATCGGATGGTGAGCAACGGCGATGTTCAAGCGCGGGCACGAGATCGACGGGTCCGTCGTGCTGGTCACAGGGGCATCCAGCGGGATCGGGCGCGCCGCCGCGCGCCGCTTCGCTGAGTCCGGCGCCGACCTCGTCCTCACCGCGCGCAGCCCCGAGGACATCGACCGGATCGCGTTGGAGTGCCAGGCGCACGGCAGCGAGGTCCTCACCATGCTCGCCGACGTCGGAGACGAGCGCCAGGTGCAGGAGCTCGCCAAGGTCGCAATCGAACACTTCGGCCGCATCGACGCCTGGATCAACAACGCCGGCGTAATCGCGTACGGGCGCTTCGAGGACATGCCCTCCGAGGTCTTCGACGGGGTGATCAGGACCAACCTTCTAGGACAGGTGTACGGGGCCCGGGCTGCCCTGGAGCAGTTCCGCCGCCAGGGCTCGGGGGTCCTCGTCAATCTCGCCTCCGTCTGGGGACGCGTCACGTCTCCCAACGTGGTCCCCTACGTCGTCTCCAAGCACGGCATCCGGGCCTTCTCCGAGTGCCTGCGGGAGGGCCTCGCGGCAAGCGAGGGGACCGAGGACATACACGTGGTCACGGTCCTTCCGGAATCGGTCGACACCCCGATCTTCCAGCACGCGGCGAACTACACCGGGCGCGAGGTCAAGCCCGTGTTCCCCGTCGTTGGCGTCCAGCGGGCCGCGCGCGCGATCGTGGCCGCGGTCCGGCGCCCACGTGGTGAGATCACGGTCGGGCAGGTTGGCCACGCGGTCGCGCTGCTCGCCGGTCTCGTCCCGCGTCAGCTGTTCGAGCGAATCGCGCCGAGGATCTTCGAGCACACGGCACTCGAGGAGAGCGAAGCGGAGCCCTCGCCGGGAAACGTACTCCGGCCCGAGCCGGACCTGAACCGGGTTGAAGGCGGAAGGCGCAGAGGCCTCGGGAGGCAGGCGGGGCGTCTGGCCGTCGGCGTTGTGGGGTTGGGCGCTCCGGTCGTGGCCGCAGGTTTGACTGTGCGCCGGGCGCGGCACAAGGGCTAGGCCAGCGGAGAAAGGAGCTTTGATGAGCGACCGAACCATCCAAGAGCAAATCGTCAAGTACCTCGCCGACATCCATTCGATCGAGGAGCAGGCCCTCGTCCAGATGAAGATCGCCCCCAAGATTGCGGGCGACGCGACGCTCGAGGCGATATTCGAGCGCCACCTCGGCGAGACGGAGGACCAGAAGCGGCGGGTTGATGAGCGCCTCGAGGCGCTCGGCGGATCCGCCTCAAAGCTGAAGGACCTCGCGGGCGGAGCAACCGCCCCGGCCTTCGCGCTCTTCGCCAAGCTGCAGCCGGACACCCCGGGGAAGCTCGTCGCCCACGCGTTCTCCTACGAACACATGGAGCTCGCCGCGTACGAGCTGCTCTCCCGCCTCGCCGAGCGCGCCAACGACAAGCAGACCGCCGAGCTCGCCAAGGACATCGGCGGTCAGGAGAACGAGATGGCGCGCCGCCTGTCCGACAACTGGGACGTCGCCGTCAACGCCTCGCTCAGAGACGTCGACCCCGACGACCTCGGTGACCAGCTCGACAAATACCTGAGCGACGCGCACGCGATCGAGGCCCAAGCAGAGCAGATGCTGACCAAGGCGATCGACATCGGCGGCGATACGAAGCTGAGCCAGGACTACGAGGAGCACCTCGAGCAGACGAGGAAGCACAAGGCTCTGATCGAGGAGCGGCTCGAGGCCCGCGGCGCGAGCTCGAACTTCCTCAAGGACGCGGCGATGAAGCTCGGTGCGATCAACTGGGGCACGTTTTTCGCTGCGCAGCCCGACACGCCCGCCAAGCTGGCCGGATTCGCGTACGCGTTCGAGCACCTGGAGATCGGCGCCTACGAGCAGCTCCGACGGGTCGCGAACCGCGCGGGCGACGACTCCGTGGCCGGCATCGCGCAGGCGATTCTCCCCGAGGAGCGGCACGCCGCCGAGACGCTCTGGGACGGCTTCGACCGGGCCCTCGACGCCTCGCTCGAGAGCCTCGGTGTCACCGCCTAACGCGGTTTACCCCTGACGCGCCGCCGGGTATTTACGGACCATCCCCCAAGAGTGGAGGCGTGACATGGCGAAGGATCACGGTTCATCGGTGAAGAACGACAAGCAGTACGAGGGCCTGCGGAAGAAGGGAATGAGCAAGCAGCGCGCGGCCTCGATTGCTAACTCGCCCAACTCCTCCAGCAAGGGAGGCAAGAAGAGCGGCAAGGGCAGCGGCGGCAGCAAGTCGCAGAAGCGCGCGGCGGGCCGCGAGGGTGGCAAGAAGTCGGGCTCGAAGTCCTGACTACTTGACCCGCTCGATGGCAGGCGATTCACGCCGGTCGATGAGGTCGAGCACGGCCTCCTCGATCGGCCTCTGAATCTCCGGCCAGTCCGCGGGATCCTCCGGCAGGCGCTCGAACACTCCGCCGACGGTGAGGCCTCCGTCGAGCCGGTCGAAGACCCGCGGATCGATGTAGGAGGCGCGGCAGACGGCCGGGGTGTTGCCGAGGTAGCGGGCCACTTGCTTGACAGCGTCACGCTTCGCGCGGTTGCGCCCTCCCTTCGTGCTCATGTCGCGCTCGCGTGCGGAGGCGGCGAGCACTACGGCGGCGAGAACGGTTGCGTTCCAGGTGCGGAAGTCCTTGGCGCTGTGCCCCTCCCCAATGGCCTGCTTGATGTAGTCGTTGATCTCGGCCGACTGCACATCCCGCCACTCTCGGCCGTTCCGGTAGGCGAGCAGCTCGTAGCCCCCGCCCCGGCGCCCGCGCAGCGTTCGCACCAGGCCGGAGATCGCCCGGTCGCCGACCACCTGCACCCGCCTCTGGCCGCCCTTGGCCTCGTAGTCGAACACGACCTTGTCGCCGGTGACGCTGACGTGGCGCTTCCTCATCGTGGCCAGCCCGTAGGTCTCGTTCTCCTCCGCGTAGTCCTCGGACCCGATCCGGAAGAAGCCCCGATCGAGCAGCCTGACGGCGCAGGCGAGCACCCGCTCCCGCGAGATCTTGCGCCTGCGCAGGTCTCGCTTCACCTGGTCGCGCAGCTCGGGCAGGGAGCGCGCGAAGTCCACCATCGCCTCGAACTTCTGGCGGTCGCGGCGCTCGCGCCACAGGTCGTGGTAGCGGTATTGCTTGCGCTCCCTCGCGTCCAGGCCGGTCGCCTGGATGTGACCCAGGGGATCGGCACAGATCCAGACGTCCTCCCAGGCCGGCGGGATGGCGAGCGAGCGGATCCGGTCGAGGACGTCCGCGTCCTCGATTCGCTCGCCGTCCTCGTCGAGGTACTCGTAACCCCTCCCCCGCCGCCGGCGGGTGATCCCGGGTGAACCGCAGTCGACCCGCCTGAGCCGGCCCATGCCGCTGGTTTACCCGCACTCCGCAGCGGTCAGACGCCAGGCGTGAGAGCCACCTACCTGCTCCCGATCCGCTGGAGCGATGACGACGACCTCGACGAGTTGACTGATTATCTGCACAGCCTCCCCGGCTGGGTCGAGTTGATCGTCGTGGACGGCTCGCCGCAGCCGCTGTTCGACCGGCATGCCGCAGCCTGGGGTCCGCTCGGCCGCCACCTCCGCCCGGATCCGGTGCTCGAGACGCCGATGGGAAAGGTCGGCGGCGTGCTCACCGGCGTCCGGGAGGCGAGCAGCGAGGCGGTGGTGATCGCCGACGACGACGTGCGCTACGACCCACCGTCCCTGATCCGGGTCGTCCAGCTCCTCGCGCTCGCCGACTGCGTGCGACCCCAGAACTACTTCGACCCCGCTCCATGGCACGCGCTCTGGGACACCGCGCGTACGCTGCTCAACCGCTCCCTTGGCACGGACTTTCCCGGAACCCTCGGAATCCGGCGCAGCTCGCTGCTTGCCGCCGGCGGCTACGACGGCGACGTGATCTTCGAGAACCTCGAGCTGATCAGGACCATCCGCGCGGCCGGTGGCACCGTGGTGAGCCCGCTGGATCTCTATGTAGCTCGCCGGCCACCGCCCGCTCGGCACTTCCTCTCCCAGCGGGTTCGCCAGGCCTATGACGACTTTGCGATCCCAGCCCGGATGGCCGGTTGGCTCGCGGTGGTGCCGGGTCTGGCGGCGGCGGCGCTCGGCCGCAGGTGGCGACCTCCGGCGGCCGCCGCCGCGGGGCTGGTCGCGCTGGCGGAGGTGGGCCGCCGCCGCGCCGGCGGACGAGAGTTCTTTCCGGCTGCAGCTTCACTCTTCGCGCCGCTCTGGGTCATCGAGCGCGGAGTCTGCTCGTGGCTCGCGGTCCGGAAGCGCCTCGCTCGCGGGGGCATTCCGTATGCCGGCGGCGTGGTCCCCCGCGCCGCGTCCTCGACTCGTCGACTACGCCGACGCTTCGCGGAGAGACGGGTTCTCGGCCATCGGGAGAGCCTCGCCCCCCGGAGCGCGGAACCCGATCAGCTTGTGAGTGCCGTCGCAGAAGGGCTTGCGCCGGGACGCTCCGCAGCGGCATAGCGCGACCGTCTTTCGGCGCGGATCGATATCGCCGCCGTCCGGATCCGTCAGGCGGAAGTCGCCACGCAGCAGGTAGGGCCCGTTGGGGTAGGGGGTGAGCTCGGTCGCCACGTGGCGAGCCTGCCCCCGCCCGTCGCCGGCGAAACCCAGGAATCCCGCCGCGACTGTCCTGGATACCGAGCGGGTAGAGAGCCTCCATGAGCGCCGAGCTTCCTGCTCCGCGCGGCCCTCTCAGTGAGGCTCTGCTCGCCACTCTTCGCGATCGGGCCCCGACAGGCCGCCACACCGTCGAGATGCCACAGATCGACGCAGAGGACGGCTGCTTCGGCGAGGACTGCCAGCTCTCCCTCTACGTCCTCTACGAGCTCCATTACCGCGGCTTCCGTAACGTCGACGAGAGCTGGGAGTGGCAGCCGGCGCTGCTCGCGCTTCGGTCGGAGCTCGAGGCCGACTTCGAGGCGGCCCTCCGGGAGCGGCTGCCGCGGGATGACGGCCCGGTGGATGCGCCGAGGCTCGGAGAGGCGATCAGCGCGCTGATTGGCGCGGACGACGGGCCGCAGCTCTCAGGGTTCATGGAGCGCCGTGCCGACCTAGATCAGTTCCGCGAGTTCATGATCCACCGCTCCGCCTACCAGCTGAAGGAGGCCGACCCGCACTCGTGGGCGATCCCGCGGCTCGACGGACCGGCCAAGGCAGCGCTGGTCGAGGTGCAGGCCGACGAGTACGGCGGCGGGCGCCCTGACCGGGTCCACGCCACCTTGTTCGCGAAGGCGATGCGAGCCCTCAACCTCGATCCGAGCTACGGCGCCTACCTCGAACGGATCCCCGCGGTAACGCTCGCGACGGTCAATCTGATGTCTCTGTTCGGCCTCCATCGGAGACTGCGCGGCGCGATAGTCGGTCACCTCGCTGCCTTCGAGACCACCTCGCCGATCCCGAACGGCCGCTACGCAAAGGGGCTGCGGAGGCTCGGGCTCGGCGAGGAGGCGCTCGACTTCTTCGACGAGCACGTCGAGGCCGATTCGGTTCACGAAAACATCGCGGTCTACGACATGGCCCAGGGCCTCGCGCTCAGCGAGCCGGAGCTGGCGGACGACATCCTGTTCGGCGTCCGGGCGCTGCTCGACCTGGACGCCCGCTGGGCCCAGCATGTCCTCGAGAGCTGGGAGCGCGGGGCGACCTCGCTCCTAGAGCCGCTTGCCAGCCCGCGATAGCCGATCATCTGAGCGGTGTCCATCGTCGTCGGCACCTCGAGCTGGTCGGACCCGGGCTTCGTCGAGCACTGGTACCCGAAGGGGCTGCCGGCGAAGGACCGCCTCGCCTTCTACGCCGAGCGCTTCGAGGCGGTTGAGCTGAACTCGACCTTCTACGCGATCCCCGCGGTCTCGACAGTCGAGAACTGGGCGAAGGGAACACCGGAGGGCTTCCGCTTCGACGTCAAGCTTCATCGATTCCTTTCCCGTCACGCCGCGCAGCTCAAGGAGCTGCCCAAGGAGCTACGGGACGACGTGGAGACCAACGAGCGCGGCCGCGTCCTGCTCGACGCCGCTCTACAGGATGAGATGGTGCGGCGCACCGCCGAGGCGATGAAGCCGCTGGCGGATGCCGGCAAGCTCGGCGCCTACCTGCTCCAGCTCACGCCGGCGTTCGACCCGCGGCACAACGAGCTGGACGAGCTCGCCCCGGTGATCGAGGGCCTCTCCCCCAGTCCGGTCGCGGTCGAGTTCCGGCGGCGCAGCTGGGCCTCGCAGAAGCGCTTCGAGAGCGTCCTCGACTGGCTCTCCGCCCACGACGCCGTCTTCGTCAGCGTCGACACGCCGCCGGGTGACCACGTCCCGATCTTCCCGCCGATCGACGCCGTCACCGACGACGCGCTCGCCTACATCCGCTGCCACGGCCGCAACACCGAGGGCTACCTGCACGGTCGCAGCGTCGCGGAGCGATTCGACTACGACTACTCGAAGGGGGAGCTCGAGGAGATCGCGGGCCGAGCGCGGGCGCTTGACTCGGAGGCCGAGCAGGTCCACGTGATGTTCAACAACAACGCGCGGGAGCTGGCGCCGAAGGCCGCCCGCGGGCTGCGGTCGATCCTCGGACAGGACCCGGGGCCCGAGCCCTAGTGCGGAGCCCCGGAAAAAGGTCCGGCGAGGCGACCCCAGGGGGATGAAGGCCGCCTCGCCGGGTTGGCCAACATTGCTGGACGCCTATGAAGCGGATGCAAGTTGGCCGGGGATTCGGATGCAGACCAAACCCTACGCAGGCGGACATGGACGATCATCCGGGCCGATCCGCAGACCCACTCCGTAATAAGCACGGTCAGCCAGAATTCCCCACATGACCGGGGATCCCGCATCCGGAATCGGCATCCTCACCGCCCTCGCGGCGGGCATCGTCTCCTTCCTGTCCCCCTGCGTGCTGCCGCTCGTGCCGGGCTATCTCTCGGCCGTCACCGGGGTTGCCGCCGCCGACCTGGAGCGCGCCGATTGGCGCCGCGTGATCGTTCCCAGCCTGCTCTTTGTCGCGAGCTTCTCGGCGATCTTCATCCTGCTCGGCCTCACCGCAACCGGGATCGGCAGCGCACTCCAGGACCATCAGCAGGAGCTCGTGAAGGTCTCAGCGGTGCTGATCATCGTGATGGGCGTCTTCTTCATCGCCGCGCTGTTCATTCCGATGCTGAACCGGGAGTGGCACGTCGAGGCTCTGCTCGAGCGCGCCGGGACCGGCGGCCCGCTTGTCGCCGGAGCGGCCTTCGGCATCGCCTGGACGCCGTGCATCGGTCCGACGCTCGCGGCCATCCTCACCGCTGCGGCCGCATCCGCCTCCGTGGGCCGTGGCGCCTTCCTGCTCGCCGTCTACTCGGCCGGCCTCGCCATCCCCTTCCTGCTCACCTCGATCGCCTTCAGCCGGATGACGACCGCGTTTGCCGTCGTCAAGCGCCATTACCCGCTGATCATGGCGATCGGCGGGGTGATCCTGATCGTCTTCGGCATCTCGATCCTGACCGGCTGGTTCGACACCTTCAACCGCTGGGCCCAGGACCTGCTCGACGAGCTCGGCATCAACTGGTCGGCCGAGGTCTGACGGGACTGGCTGACTAGCCAGTTCCCTAGACTCATCACGCCCATGACCGCCAAGCCCACCACCTGCGTGATCGGCGCCGGCATCAGCGGCCTGACCGCCGGCAAGGCGCTCTCGGACTGGGGCATCCCGTACACGTGCTTCGAGGCGAGCGACGACATCGGCGGCAACTGGTACTTCGGCAACCCCAATGGCCGCTCGTCCGCCTACCGCTCGCTCCACATCGACACGTACCGCGACAGCGTCTCGTTCCGCGACATGCCGATGGGCGACGACTACTCGGACTATCCGCACCACGAGCGGATTCGCGCCTACCTCAACGACTACGCCGACGCGTTCTCCCTGCGCGAACGGATCCGCTTTCAGACCGAGGTCAAGCACGCCGCCAGGCAGCAGGAGGGTGGCTGGCGGATCACGCTCGGCGACGGGTCGGTCGAGGAATTCGACTTCCTTATCGTCGGCAACGGGCACCACTGGGACCCCCGTTATCCGGACTATCCCGGCAGCTTCGACGGCGAGACGCTCCACTCGCACCACTACCTCTCACCCACCGAACCGCTCGATCTGACCGGCAAGCGGGTGCTCGTCGTCGGGATCGGGAACAGCGCGGTCGACATCGTCTCCGAGCTCTCGCGCAAGGGGGTGGCCGAGAAAGTGTTCATCTCGACCCGCAGCGGCGCCTGGGTGATGCCGAAGTACCTGTTCGGGCAGCCGATTGGCAAGCTGGTCAAGACCAATCCCTACCTGCCGCTCAGGGTGCAGCGCTGGCTCGCGCGGCCGCTGCCATACCTGGCGTCGGGGCGGATGGAGCACTTCGGCCTCCCCCACCCCAACCATAGGTTCCTCGAGGCCCATCCGACGGTCTCCAGCGAGCTCCTGCTGCGGCTCGGCTCGGGGGACGCGGTGGGCAAGCCCAACGTCGAGGAGCTGCTGGGCGACCGGGTTCGCTTCGAGGACGGCAGTACCGAGCCGGT
>DATFOK010000059.1:0-38991 GCA_035265665.1 Solirubrobacterales bacterium
CTTCGCGCGGTGTGGGCTGGAGCTGGCGGAGAGTGGGCAGGCGGGCGAGGGCACGTACGCGATCCTCCGCGCTTGCGCCTAGGCGCCGTCTAGGGTCTGCCACCGTGGCAACGGACGCCCCGTACGTCCTGATCGTCAACCCCTCTTCCGGCGGCGGCCGCGGCGCCCGGCTGCGCGGACCGGTCGAGCGCGAGCTCGACTACCGCCATCTCGCCTTCCGCACCGTCCTCGCCACCAGGCTCGAGCACGGGATCGAGGAGGCGCTGGCGGCGGCCGAAGCGAACGAGCTCCCGGTAGTGCTCGGCGGCGACGGGCTGATCGGGCAGGTGGGCGGCGCCCTCGCCCGCACCCAGACGCCGCTGGGGATCGTCCCGGGCGGCCGCGGCAACGACCTCGCGCGAGTGCTCGGGATCCCGACCGATCCGGCGGGGGCCGTCGCGGTGCTGGCCAAGGGCAATCGCCGCCGGATCGACGTCGGCGAGGTCAACGGACGGCGCTTCCTGGGCATCGCCTCGACCGGCTTCGACTCCGAGGCGAACGGCCGCGCCAATCGCGCCCGGCTGGTGCGCGGGAACCTCGTCTACGCCTACGCCGCGCTGCGCACCCTGGTCAGCTGGCGCCCGGCGAGCTTCACCGTTGTCCTCGACGACGAGCAGCGGATCCATCACAGCGGCTACTCGGTCGCCGTTGCCAACAGCAAGGCCTACGGGGGCGGGATGTTCCTCGCCCCCGACGCGGAGCTCGACGACGGACTCTTCGACATCGTCCTCACCGGCCGCGTAGGCAAGCTCCGCTTCCTGGCTAACCTGCCGAAGGTGTTCCGGGGCACGCACGTCCACGAGGACGAAGTGAGCGTGCGGCGCGCCTCCAGGGTGGAGGTCCGCGCCAGTCGCCCCTTCGAGGTCTACGCGGACGGCGAGCCCCTGACCGAGCTGCCGGCGAAGCTACGGCTGCTCAGGGGCGCTCTCGAGGTGATCGCCCCTCCGCCCACCGCGGCGTGACCGCGGCTCCGGCGTCACCGTCAGCGCCCGGCCAGCGCGCTAGTCGCCTATTCGCCCCGAAGCGAGCGCTTGCGCGAGCGATCGGCGCTCTCAGCCGTCGCAGCGGCCGCGGTGGAGGCACCACCCTGCCGGGAAGGGCGCTGCTGCGACTGGCCCCGGATGCAATCCCGCGGCTGGCTGCCGGCCTCGATCGGGGCTCGATCGTGGTCAGCGCGACCAACGGCAAGACCACGACCGCGGGGATGATCGCGGCGATCATGCAGGCGGCCGGCCACCAGCCCATCCACAACCGGGCCGGCTCGAACATGAGCTGGGGCGTCGCAACCGCCTTGCTCGAGCAGGAAGGCGACGAGGGCCTGTTCGAGCTCGACGAGGCGTGGCTGCCGCCGGTGGCGCCACAGCTTCGGCCCCGGCTGCTGGTGCTGGGAAACCTGTTTCGCGATCAGCTCGATCGCTACGGCGAGCTGGAGCGGCTCGCGGATCGGTGGCAGGAGCTCGTCGCTTCGCTCCAGGGCCGCTGCGAGTTCGCGCTCTGCGCCGACGATCCCCTGATCGCGGATCTCGGCCGCGACCGCGAGCTGCGCCGCCGGCCGGGCGTCATCTACTTCGGCATCGAGGACACCAGCCAGGCGCTGCCCGAGCTCCAGCACGCTCACGACGCCAAGCACTGCCGCCGCTGCGGCGCTCCGTACGTCTACGACCGGGCCTTCGTCGGCCATCTCGGCCACTACACCTGCCCGAACTGCGACGCCGACCGGCCGAGGCCGGATGTCGCGGCGACGAAGATCGACCTCCACGGCATCTCGGGCTCGCGAGTTCACATAACAACCCCCCAGGGTGAGCTCGACCTCGATCTTCCCCTCCCCGGCCTCTACAACGTCTACAACGCGCTCGCTGCGGTCACGGCCGGGCTGCGGTCGGGGATCTCACTCGAGCACATCCGCCAGGGCCTGCAGTCGATGCGGGCCGTCTTCGGACGCGTCGAGACGATCGAGGTCGCCGACAAGCCCGTCTCCATCCTGCTGATCAAGAACCCGGCCGGTGCCAATGAGGTTCTGCGCACCCTGCGGCTCGAGTCGACGAACGGCGGCATCGACCTCTGGCTCGCCCTCAACGACCGCATCGCCGACGGCCGCGACGTCTCCTGGATCTGGGACGCCGACTTCGAGCTGCTCGCCGACAGGGTGCGGCGCGTCGTCTGTGCGGGGACGCGCGCGCCGGAGATGGCCCTGCGGCTCAAGTACGCGGGCTGGCCGCAGGACTCGATCGAGGTGATCGCGCCGATCGAGCGGTCGCTCGACGAGGCTGTCTCGGGCACCCCCGAACGCCTCTTCGCGCTTCCCACCTACACCGCCCTGCTTGAGCTGCGAACGCTCCTGGCGCACCGCGGACTCGCCGCGGACTACTGGAGATGAGCTCCGCCCGCGAGACCGGAGCGCCCCCGCGCGACGAGGCGGCGATCTGGCAGGAGGTCGAATTCGGCTCCTACGACGCCGACATCCCGCTCTGGCGCGAGCTTGCCGAGGCGACGGAGGGCCCGGTGCTGGAGCTCGGCTCCGGGGCCGGACGCGTGAGCCTGCAGCTCGCCGAGGCCGGCGAGGAGGTGATCGCCGTCGAGCGCGATCCCGACCTCGCGGCGCAGCTCGAGGCCTCGGCCGCGGAGCGCGGACTGAAGGTTTCGACCCTCACCGCGGATCTGGGTACGGCCTCCGACCTTCGCCTGCCCGCGAAGCCGGCCCTCGCGATCGGGCCGCTGCACCTGGTCCAGGAGCTCGACGGCACGGCACGGCCCGCACTACTGCGTCGCCTGAGCCAGTTGATGGCCCCGGGAGCGATCATCGCGCTCACTGTGGTGGATGAGACGACCCTGCTCAGCGCCGGCGCCGCTTCGACCCAGATCCTGCCCGACATGCGGGAGATCGACGGCTGGGTCTACTCGAGCGAACCGCTCTGGGTCCAGGTGGGCGAGGACGTGCTCACCGTTCGTCGCGTTCGCGAGCGGGTCTCGCCGGAGGGGCGAATGGAGCGGACCGTCAATGACGACATCCTCCACCGGGTGAGCCCGGACCGCCTCGAGCTCGAGGCGGAGGAGGCAGGGCTGCGCCGTGCCGGCAGGCGTCAGATCAGCTCCGGACCGAGCGAGGCGGACTCGACCGTCGTCCTCCTCGAGGTCCCCCGATGAGTGCCTCGGGCCTTCGCCTGCTCGCCCTCTACCCGGAGCAGATGAACATCTACGCCGACCGGGGCAACATCCTCTTCCTCCAGCGCCGCTGCGAGTGGCGCGGCATCCCCTTCCAGTACGCCGCCGCCGGCCCCGGCGAGGGATTCGACCCGGCCGAGCACGACCTGATCTACATCGGGGGTGGCCAGGACCGGGACCAGGTCCTGGTCGCCGAGGACATGCTGCGCACCAAGCGCGACGCAGTCGCCGCCGCCGTCGACGACGGCGCCGCCGTCCTCGCCGTGTGCGGCGGCTACCAGCTGCTCGGTCACCGCTACCAGCTGGGAGATCGCTCGATCACCGGCCTCGGCATCGCCGATCTCGAGACCGTGCGGGAAGCCGGGCCGCGCCTGATCGGCAACGTCTCGATCGAGGTCGACCTTGGAGGGGGTCCGCAGGTGCTCGCGGGTTTCGAGAACCACGGCGGCCGTACCCGTCTCGGCCCGGAGGCCAAGCCGCTCGGCCGTGTCCTGCACGGCCATGGGAACAACGGACGGGACGGCTACGAGGGCGTCAAGCGGCGCCAGCTGATCGGCACCTATCTGCACGGACCCCTGCTGCCCAAGAACGCCTGGCTCGCCGACCGCCTGATCGCGCTGGCGATCGGTCGCCGGACCGGCTCCGAGCCCGAACTGGTGCCGCTCCCCGACGAGCTGGAGGCCGCCTCGCACGCCTCAGCCATCCGGGCGGCCTCGAAAGGCTAGGATCAGCGCATGGTCATCGTGATCATCATCGTCGCGCTGCTGCTCCTGATCGGGCTGATCTACGTCCTGGTCCGCAACAGCCTGATCAACCTCGAGCAACGCGTCGACGAGTCGTGGAGCGGCATCGACGTGCAGCTGAAGCGCCGGCACGACCTGATTCCGAACCTGGTCGAGACGGTCAAGGGCTATGCGACTCACGAGAGGGAGACCTTCGAGAAGGTCACCCAGGCCCGCGCCGCGGCCATGCAGGCCAGCGGCCCGGCGGAGGCCGGCCAGGCGGAGGGACAGCTGACCGCTGCCCTCGGAGGCCTGCGGGTGGTCGCCGAGCAGTACCCGCAGCTGCGAGCCACGGAGAACTTCCAGCAGCTCCAACGCCAGCTCTCCGAGCTCGAGGACGAGATCCAGGCCTCGCGCCGGATCTACAACTCGAACGTCCAGGTGTTCAACACGCGGATCCAGCAGTTCCCGGCCTCCATCCCCGCGAAGCAGATGGGCTACACCGAGAAGCAGTACTTCGAGATCACCGAGCCCTCCGAGCGCGAGGCCCCGCAGGTCTCCTTCTCACAGGGGCAGCCCGCCGAGCAGGGCTAGCGAGCCTCAGAAACCGCTCGAGCCGAAGCCGCCCGCGCCCCGGGTCGACTCGTCGAGCGCGTCCGCCTGCAGCGGGGTGGCGTGGGTGACGGGGACGAGGAGCAGCTGGGCGATCCGATCGCCTGGTGAGATCTGGAATTCCACCGTCCGGTCGGTGTTGAGGAGCAGGACCCGCACCTCACCGCGATAGCCAGGGTCGATCAGGCCCGGGGAGTTGACCAGGGTGACGCCGTGCTTGATGGCCAGGCCCGAGCGCGGCAGGACGAGCCCCCCGACGCCATCGGGAATCTGCACGGCGAGCCCGGTTCCCACGCTGACCCGCGCGCCCGGCGCGAGGCGTGCGGACTCGGCGGCATAGAGGTCGAGGCCCGCATCATTGTCATGCGCCCGGGTCGGCAGCGTGGCCCGCTGGTTGACCTTCACGAACTTCAGCTCACCTACGCGCTCATGCGACGGCCCACCCTCGGCGACCGCAACCGCCAGGGCCCCGCCGTTCACCGGCCGGTCGGTCTCAGTCTCCGGCCGCCCGGGCCGGCCCCCGGGATCGGGCTCCGCGGCCGTTGACCTCGAAGTCGGCGAATCGGTCGGCAAGCGCGGCAGGAAGTCGCGCGCGAACGAGAACCCCGTCCGCGCGATCCTCGCGCTCGAGATCACCAGCGATCTGGTGAAGCTCCGAAAGCCGATCACCGGCATCAAAGGGTACGAGCAGCTCCACTCGGATAAGCGCCGCCTTGATCGAGTCGGCGATCCGTGACCTCAGCTCGTTCAGTCCCTCGCCGGTCTCGGCCGAGACGAGGACTGCATCCGGATGCCGCAGCGATAGCTCGCGAAGCTCCTCTCCGTCGAGCAGGTCGACCTTGTTCATCACCAGCAGGCGGGGCGAGGAGCCGGCGCCGATCTCCTCGAGCGCCGCATCGGCGGCGTCGATCGAGTCGATGCGCTCCTGCTCGAGCCCGGATCCGTCGACGACGTGCAGGATCAGGTCGGCGAGCACGGTCTCCTCCAGCGTCGCCTTGAACGCCTCGACCAGCTGGTGCGGCAGCTTGCGGATGAAGCCGACCGTGTCGGTGACGAGATAGCGACGGCCCTCGTAGGTAAATGCCCGTGTGGTCGGGTCGAGCGTGTGGAAGAGCCTCTCCCCCACGCCGACTCCCGCGCCGGTGAGGGCGTTGAGCAGCGTCGACTTGCCGGCGTTCGTGTAGCCGGCCAGGGCGACCGACGGCAGTGCGGCGCGCTCGCGCTGGGCCCGCATCACCGTACGGTTTCGCTCGACGCCGCTGAGGCGCCGCCGGAGCGCAGTGATGCGGTCGCGCGCCAGGCGGCGGTCGGTCTCGATCTGGGACTCGCCGGGTCCGCGAGTGCCGATGCCACCGTCCATTCGGCCCGCGCCGAGGCGCTCGAGGTGGGTCCACAGGCCCCTCATGCGCGCGAGGTTGTACTCCAGCTGGGCCAGTTCGACCTGGAGCTTGCCCTCGGCGGTGTGGGCATGGTCGGCGAAGATGTCCAGGATCACCGCGGTGCGGTCGATCACCGCGACGCCCAGGGCCTCCTCGAGGTTGCGCTCCTGGCGCGGCACGAGCTCGTCGTCGCAGGCGACCAGGTTCGCGTCGGCCGCCGCGATCTCGCGGCGGACCTCGGTGAGCTTTCCGCGGCCCAGGTAGCGGTCGGGATCGGGCTCAGCACGAGCCTGGGTCAGCTCGCCGGCGGTCGCGACCCCCGCCGTCCGCAGGAGCTCCTTCAGCTCGGCGAGCGGGTCCTCGCGGTGCTCGCCGTCGCGGACGATGCCGATCGCGAAGGCGCGCTGGCGGGCGCGAGGATTGACCACGCCCGCGGAGCCGTTGTGGTCTCTCTGCACTCCTCTGATGGTAGGGCGAGCCGCCGCGCGGATCAGGCGGCGGGCTGTACGGCCTGGGTCTCCCTGCTCCGCTGGGGCGCCAGGGGCAGAAGCGCAGCCGCGGCGATCACGGCGACGAATGCCAGGCAGCGTGCCACGACGTCTAGCGCATCCGAGCCGAGGGGATCACCGAAGACGAGGACCCCGCCGGTGATCGCGGCCAGCGTGGCGCTGGCGGAGAAGGCGACGATCACGGCCACCGGCTCTCCCAGCTGCAGCCCGCGCGCGAGGGCGAGGAAGCCGCCGATTCCACCGATGATTGCCATCGCGGTCCACGGGCTGATCACGCTGAGCGGCGACGAGGGCACGGTCACGGCGAGGGCCTTGAGTGCGACATCGGAGACGCCGATTGAAGTTCCCGCCGCGACTGCGAGCAGGATCCATCCCTGGCCGACGAGCCGCCGATGAGAGGAGGCGAGCAACAGCACGCCGACCAGAGCGAGCGTCCCACCCTCGAAGGCGAGCATGCTCGAGTTGGCGAATGTGTCCCCGTTTCCATGCCCGGCGGTCAGCGCGAGAAAGCTGAGGCCCGCCGCGCAAAGACCGAGCCCGACCAGATCGCGCGCCCCGACAGAGATCCCGAACCAGCGGCGCGCCGGGACCGCCAGGATCGCCAACCCACCGGCGATCACGGCCTGGACGAGGGACAGTGGGGCCATCGAGAGGGCGACCACGTGCAGGATCCAGCCGAAGGCAGCGAGCAGGAAACCGATCACCCACCAGCGCGAGCGAAACAGCACTGCCGCGCTGCGGAGCGGGCTCCGCATCGCCACGTCGGGCGCCGCGACCGCGCCGCGGTGCTTGCAGAGCAGTGCTACGCCGGAGAAGGCGGCGCAGCCAAGTGCCAGTATCAGTCCGATTTCGCTCATTGGATGGTCGTTCGGCCGTCGAGACTGCGGCCTTTAGCTGAGGGTCCGGTAAAGGACGATTCGCCCCCCGTGCCCAAGCCCGGCCGACCAACCTAGGGATCTCGGGCGCACCCCGCGCCGGTGAACGGAGGGAAGCTCGCAAAGAGCGCCCTTTTCAGGCGAAGTGTGCCTTGAGGCGCGTGACGGCAGCCCGCAGCAGCTCGTCGGGAGTCGTCAGCGAGATCCGGAAGAAGCCCTCGCCGCTCGGCCCGTACATCGAGCCCGGCGAGACCACCACGGCCGCCTCCTCCAGCACTTTCTCGGCGAACGAGGTCGACGTGTGGCCGTCCGGCACGGGGGCCCAGATGTAGATCGTGCCCTTCGGCGGCTTGACCTCGACTCCGATGTCGCGGAGCGCGTCGACGACCAGATCCCGCCGGCGCTGGTAGATCCGGCACATCTCCTCGACCTCCTTGCGAGCCCCGCGCAGCGCGGCCGCGCCCGCCAGCTGCACCGCCTCGAACAGGCCCGAGTCGACGTTCGTCTTCAGGCGCCAGTAGGTCCTGATCGCCTCGGGGTTCCCCAGAACCGCCGCGCAGCGCCAGCCGGTCATGTTGTAGCCCTTGGAGAGCGAGAAGACCTCGATACCCACCTCCTTGGCGCCGGGCGTGGCCAGGAAGCTGGGCGCCACGTAGCCGTCAAAGGTGGTCTCGGAGTAGGCGTTGTCGTGGACGACGAGGATCTCGTGGCGCTCTGCGAGCTCGACGACGCGCTCGAAGAAGCCCTCCGGCACGACCGCGCCGGTCGGGTTGTTGGGATAGTTGATGAAGATCAGGCGAGCCGCCTCGAGCTTCTCCTCGGGGATCGCGTCCAGGTCGGGGGTGAAATCCAGATCCGTCCGGAGCGGGAGCAGATGCGCCTCCGCGCCGGCGAGCACAGGTCCCCCGGTGTAGACCGGGTAGCCGGGGTCGGACGCCAGGGCGACGTCTCCGGGATCGAGGAAGGCGAAGCAGAGGTTGTAGATGCACTCCTTCGCCCCGATCGCGGGAATCACCTCGGTGACCGGATCGATCTCGACGCCGAAGCGCTGCAGGTAGAAGTCCGCGAACGCCTCGCGGAACTCACGCCGACCCCGGTTGCTCGGGTAGCGCTGCGCCTCCGGGTCGCCGACCGCCGCGCGCATCGCCTCGACGACGTAGCGGAAGGTCGGCGTGTCCGGATCGCCGATGCCCAGGCTGATCACGTCGATGCCTTCGTCGCGCTTAGCCTCGATCCGCCGCTCGAGCTCGGCGAACATGTACGGGGGAATCGCCTCCAGCCGCTCGGAAGGGGCGCCCAGCCCCTTCTTCTTCGTCGGTGCGCTCATCGAAGCCGGAACACTAGGTCAGCCGAGCCCCTCCAGTGCTCGCAGCAGCTCGGCTGAGAGCTCACCTGAGAAGATCGGCTCGGCCCAGCCGGTGAGGCGCACTGTCAGGTCATCGCCGACTTCCACCTGGAGCTCCCCTCCGTCGAGCTCCACCGTCAACCCTTCCGGCGCACCGGCCAGGTGCGCCGCGACCGCCGCGCCGGAGGCACCAGTTCCCGACGACAGCGTCTCCCCCACCCCGCGTTCGAAGATCCGCGCGCGGACTCGGTCGCCCTCGACCCGGTAGAAGCTCACGTTCGTCCGGTTCGGGAAGAGGGGGCTGCTCTCGATCTCGGGGCCGATCGCGCTCAGCGCCAGCGAGTCGAGCTCATCGCCGATCGCGATCGCACACTGCGGGTTCCCGATCGAGACATGCTGAAAGGACCAGGATCGGCCAGCCGCCACGACCTCCCCGCGGCCGTCCGCTGGGCCGGTGGGGTAGTCGGCCGAGGTGGTGCTCGCACGGCCCATCTCGATCGTCGCCTCGCGCTCGGAGCGGATCGTCGGCGTGATCGGACCGGCCTTGGTCAGGATGGTGAACTCGTCCGCGTCGGTCCAGCCCGAACGACGCAGGTAGAGCAACGCCTGACGCGCGCCGTTCCCAGACAGCTCGGCCTCCGATCCGTCGGGATTGAAGATGCGCAGCTCGGCCACGTAGGCGGGGTCCTCGACCGGCGCCAGCAGCAGGAGCCCGTCGGAGCCGACGCCGAAGTGGGGATCGCAGAGACGCTTCACTCGCTGCGGAGTCGGCGCCCAGGGCAGGGCCGCGGCCTCGACGATCAGATAGTCGTTGCCGAGCGCGGTCCACTTCTCGAACTTCATCCCTCCTCCAGCGCCGTGGCCGCGGAGGCACGGTCCCCGAAGTACTGAGCGCGCACGAAGCGGTCACCGCGGAAGTCGGAGACCATCCACATCTCGGTCTCGCTCTCCAGGCCGCTCGCCTCACCGCGGCCGAACCAGCGGAAGTGCGTGCAGAGCCGCCCGCCCGAGCGCGAGTGCGAGTGTTCGACGATCTCGGCCCGGTCGTCGGCCCAGGAGTCCTTGAGCCGCTTGAACTGGGCGAGTACCGCCGGCCAGCCGGAGAAGGTTCCGCTCTCGGGCCAGGCTTCGGGGCCAACGATCTCGCCGTCCGGGTCCCAGAGGGGCTCGAGCATCTCCCAGTCCTTCCGATTGAAGGCCTCGAAAGCGCGCTCCACGATCTCCTCCCGGGACGCCACGCGGCGATTGTGTCAGTCCAGGAGGCCGACGATCTCGGCTGCCACGTCGCCGTCAGCGCGCGCGGTCCTATCCACCACGGTGACGTTCTCCATCCGGCGCATCCAGGTGAGCTGGCGGCGCGCGTACTGCCGGTGGGCCCGCTTCATCGCACGGGAATTGCCGTCCAGAAGCTCCTCGAATCCGAGCGCCGCCCGTGCTGTCCGAGAGACGCCGGCGGCGGCCGCCCGGCGCGCTTCGTCTGCCGCCGCGGAGGCGACCATCTCGTCGACCCGCTCGTCGATCCGCTCGCCCAGCTGACCGCGCGGCATCGAGAGCCCGACGAGCAGGGTCGGATGGCGCAGCTCGGCCGTCCAGAGCCGCGCGCTGCTCCGCGCCGGCTCTATCCCCGCTCGCGTGAGCTCGGTGAAGCGGGCGATCCGCTTGCGGTCATTGGAGTCGACCCCGGCCGCGAGATCCTCGTCGAGCTCCGCGTGGAGCGCCTCCGGCCCGCGCTCGGCCATCTCACGCTCCACGCCCTCGCGGATCTCCGTGGGAACCGGCGGGCGGAGGTCGAGATCGGCCAGCGCGGCCCGCAGGTAGAGCCCCGTGCCTCCCACGACGATGGGGCGGCGACCTTCGGCGAGCAGTGAGTCGATCTCGGCGTGGGCGAGCTCCGCGTAGCGGCCGGCGCTGAATTCGTCGCTCGGGTCGACGAAGGAGAGCAGACGGTGCTCGAGGCGCTTCCGCTGCTCGGCGCCCGGGGCCGCGCTCAGAACCTCCAGCCCCCGGTAGACCTGGATCGAGTCGCAGTTGACCGCGACCGGGTCCTCCCCACGCGCCCTCAGGCGCTCGGCGACCGCGATCGCCACCCCGGTCTTGCCGACGGCCGTTGGGCCGAAGAGGGCGAGGATCTGCATGACGCCGGCTTTGCGACCCGCCTACGCGGCGCGACTCAGAAGGCGCTCAGTGCCGCTCAGGGTGGTCGAGGTGGCACCCGAGATCTCGACCTCGACCAGCTCTCCCGGGGCGGCGGTCCCATCGAAGTTGACGGTCTTGTTGTGCCGGGTGCGACCCCGCAGGCGCGTTTGGTCGGTCCGGCTCGGTCCCTCGACCAGCACCTCCATCGTGCGCCCGACGAAGCGCTCGGCGCGCTCCCTGGCCCGGCGCTGTACGAGCTCCACCAGGCGCTCAAGTCGCTCTCGCTTGACCGCGTGCGGTAGCTGATGATCGAGGTCCGCGGCCTCGGTCCCCCGCCGTGGAGAGAAGATGAAGGTGAAGGCGCCGTCGTAGCCGACCTCGTCCACGACCTCCAGTGTCTCCTCGAAGTCGACCTCGGTCTCGCCGGGGAAACCGACGATGATGTCGGTCGTGATCGCGCAATCGGGCACGTGCTCCCGAATCTGCGCGACCCGGTCCATGTAGCGCCGGCGGTTGTAGGTGCGCCGCATCCGCTTCAGCACGGCGCTGGAACCGGATTGGAGCGGCAAGTGGATGTGCTCGCAGACCGATGGCAGCTCGGCGTGCGCCCTGATCACCTCCTCGCGGGTGTCCTTGGGGTGCGGGCTCGTGTAACGGATCCGCTCGATCCCGTCGATCGCATCGACGCGCGCCAGCAGGTCGGCGAAGCCGATCCGGCGCTCCTTCGGCAGGTCCCGCCCATAGCTGTTCACGTTCTGGCCGAGCAGCGTCACCTCGCGCGCGCCGTCGGCCGCGAGCCGCTCGATCTCGGTGAGCAGCTCCGCCGGATCGCGGCTCACCTCGCGGCCGCGGACGGAGGGGACGATGCAGTAGGAGCACACGCAGTTGCAGCCCTGTGAGATCTGCACCCAGGCCTGGAACTCCCGCTCGCGCTTCATCGGCAGGTGCCCGGAGACGTCCTCGAACTCGAAGTAGCCCTGGGCCGTGAGCGAGTCCGAGGTGAGGAACTCGGCCAGGCGGTGGATCTGGCCCGGGCCGAAGGCGACGTCCACGAACGGGAAGCGGCGGAAGACCTCGTCCTTCACCGACTGCGCCCAGCAGCCGCCGACGCCGACCACTCGTGCCGGGTCCTCGGTCTTGAGCCGCTTCGCCTCCCCGAGGTGCGCGATGAAGCGGTTGTCGGCCGACTCCCGGATGGAGCAGGTGTTGAAGAGGATCAGGTCCGCTCCTTCGCGATCCTCGGACTCGACGTAGCCCAGCGAGTCGAGCATGCCCTTCATCCGCTCGGAGTCGTGCTCGTTCATCTGACACCCGAAGGTGGTGAGGTGGTACCGGCGCTCCATCGCCGTCAATGTAGCCCGCGCGGCTAGGGCGCGGGACCGCCGGTGACCGTCAGGTCACCCTCCATGCCCGCCTCGCGGTGGCCCGGGACCGTGCAGTAGAAGATGTACTTGCCAGGCGTCAGATCCGAGATCTGGAGCGTCTGAACGCCGCCGGTGGCCGGCTGCGTCTCGCCGAGGACGTCGCCGTTGGCTGTGACGACGGCGATGCTGTGCGGTACCGGCGACGGGTTGTCGTAGTCGATCGTCAGGTTGCCGGGCTTCGCCTCGAGGCCGTTCGGTTCGAAGACCAGAGCACCGTCCGCGGGGGATGAGACCTCGAGCATCTCCGAGGGGATGGCCGCCTGGGTATCGGTCTCGGTGCTGGTCTGGGTCCGTGGGCCGCCGCCGCTCGCCTGCGGCTGGCCCCCGGGAGTCACAGGCTGCGCCTCGCCCGTGTTCTCGGGCTGCGCCTCCTCCTTGGCCAGCTCCGCCTCCCTGTGCTCCTGCTCGTCCTCCGACTTGACGACCGCGAAGGCCATCGTCCCCGCGACGATTGCGGTGAACAGGCCGGTGACGCCGACAAGCGCGGCGCGATTCGCCGGAAACCGATCGCTCTCGCGGATGCCCAGGAACGCGAGCGCGACCGCCGCGATGACGAGCACAATGCCGATGACGAAGAAGAAGTCGCCGCCCATTCGGCGCGGATCCTACCCCGGTGGCCCGACCCGAGGTCAGGTGCGTGCCAGGCGGATCAGGCCGCCTTGCGGGAGCGCCGCTCGTTGGACCGCACCGCCTCGTAGGCCAGCTCCAGCGGATAGCCCCGCCTGACCAGCAGGCCCAGGGCGCGCTCCCGCTCCCGCTCCGACGCACAGCTCATGCCCCGGTCAACCAGTAGCCCCGTCGCGCGCTGGAGCTGGGCTCCCTCGTCCTCGCCGCCGAGCGCCGCCTGGACATGCTCGCCGGCCACTCCGCGGCCCTCGAGCGCCTTCGCGATCCGATCAGGCCCCCACCCGGCGAGCATCCGTTTGTCCTCGGCGTAGCGGCGGGCGAAGCCGGCGTCGTCGATCGCCCCGGCCTCGGCGAGCAGGGCGATCACCTCCTCGATCTCGGCGTCCTCCACCCCACGCTCGGCGAGCCAGCCGCGCAGCTCGGACTCGGTGCGCTCCTTGTATCCGAGCGCCTTGAGCGCCAGCTCATAGGCGTCCTGATCAGGGGCTTTGCCGGGTTGCTGTTGCATAGCAACACCTAGATGGCCAAGCCCCCCGGAAGCAGCTAGGCGGCCCTCTTCGCCGGCTTCTTCACGGCTTTAACGGCGGCCTCGGCCTTTTCAGCATCCGCTTCCTTCTCTGCCTCGGGCCGCGCCTCGGCCTCCGGACGAGCCTCCGCGTCCGCGCCGACCCCGAGCTTCTCGTGCACCTTCCCCTCGAGCTCGGCGGCCAGCTCCGGGTTGTCGCGCAGGAACTCCTTCGTGTTGTTGCGTCCCTGACCGAGCCGCGTCTCGCCGTAGGAGAAGAACGACCCCGACTTCTGGATCAAGCCGTGGTCCAGCGCCATGTCGATCACGGCACCCTCCTTGGAGATGCCGACGCCGTACTCGATGTCGAACTCCGCCTGCTTGAACGGCGGCGCGACCTTGTTCTTGACCACCTTCACCCGGACCCGGTTGCCGACCGCCTCGGTGCCTTCCTTGAGGGTCTCGATCCGGCGAATGTCGAGCCGCTGTGAGGAATAGAACTTCAGCGCGCGACCGCCGGGCTGCGTTTCGGGCGATCCGAACATCACCCCGATCTTCTCCCGGATCTGGTTGGTGAACAGGCAGACGGTCTTGGCGCGGCTCAGGTTGCCGGCCAGCTTGCGGAGCGCCTGCGACATCAGCCGGGCCTGCAGCCCGACGTGCTGGTCCCCCATCTGCCCCTCGAGCTCGACCCGCGGGGTCAGCGCGGCTACGGAGTCGACCGCGACCACGTCGACGGCGCCGGAGCGCACCAGCACGTCGACGATCTCGAGCGCCTGCTCGCCGTAGTCCGGCTGGGAGATCAGCAGCTCGTCGGTGTTGACGCCGATCTTCCGCGCGTAGGCCGGATCGAGCGCATGCTCGGTGTCGACGAACGCGCAGACGCCGCCACGGGCCTGGGCCTCGGCGACGATGTGGTAGATCAGGGTCGTCTTCCCGGACGACTCCGGGCCGAAGATCTCGACGATGCGGCCCCGCGGCACCCCGCCGACGCCGAGGGCGATGTCCAGCGGCAGCGCGCCGGTGGAGATCGACTCCACGTCGAGCGCGCCGAGGTCCCCGAGCTTCATCAGGGCGCCCTGCCCGAAGTTCTGCTCGATCTGCTTGACAGCGGCCTGCAGCGCCTGGTCGCGCGCCTTCGCGTCCTTCTCGCCGGCCTCTCTCAGGTTGGGCTTCTGATCTGCCATCTCGCTCACCTCTCAGTCAGTTGTCTTCGGCGGTCGGAAGCTCCAACTCGGCCAGGGACTCGTACTCCGCGCCTGTCCGGCGCAGATGCGACTTGAAGAGCACCAGACGGGTCGGACGGAAGAACCGGAACATGTGTTCGGGCAGAGGGTGCGACTGGGTGCGGACCTGGGCGGGCTTGCGGCTGCCCGGCGCCTCGGGCTTCACCCGCGCGACCGTCAGATGTGGCCAGAAGGGCCGCTTCTCGGGCTCGTAGTAGCCCTCCGCCACCAGGTTCTCCTCCACCTGCCTCTGCAGGGCGACGGTCTCCTCCGAGCGCGCGTCGAGGGCGATCAGCCGCGGGCGGCTGCGGGGCAGCCCCAGCGGCTGGGTAACGAGCTCCACGGCCGGGGCCTCGGCGTCCACGTCGAAGGCGGTCCTGGCGATCTTCCTCACCTCCTTCTCCGCCTGGTAACCGAGGAAGACGAGCGTGATGTGGAGCGACTCGGGCCTGACCGGGCGCAGCGCCGGATCCGAGAGCGCCGTCCGCTGCCAGTCGACGAGGCCTGCTCGGACGTCGTCGGGTAGGTCGAGGGCAACGAACAGGCGGGCCCTGGGGCTCTTGAGCCGCTCCTTGGCCACACCAAAACGCTAATCGCCGCCTCGGCCGCATCATCGCCCACTTGGCGATGAGCAGTGCGGCCCGCCTTCTCTCCCCCTCAGCCGGCGCGCGCCGTCGCTCTCATCGCGGCGGCTCGCGGCCCTCGAGCAGATATCGGACCAGATGCAGTGCGACGACGACCGAGCGGTCGCGCACGTCGTTGCGGGCCCCGGGCAGGATCGGATCGCGCGCGAGCACCTCGCCGGACGCCGTCTTCGCACAGAAACAGACGTAGCCGACGGGCTTCTCCTCGGTGCCGCCGTCGGGGCCGGCGATGCCCGTGATCGCGCACGCCACGTCGGCGTCGAAGCGCTCGAGAGCGCCGTCGGCCATGGCCTCCGCGACCTCCGGCGAGACCGCGCCGTGCTCATCGATCAGCCCAGCGTCGACGCCGAGGACCTTTGACTTCGACTCGTTCGAGTACGAGACGACGCCACCGGCGAACCATCTCGACGACCCCGGCCGCTGGGTGAGGCGGCCGGCGAGCAGGCCGCCGCTCTCGGACTCGGCCACGGCGATCGTCCGATCGCCCAGCAGCCGGAAGAGGACCTCCTCGATCGACTCCCCGCTCTCGGTGTACGTGAACCTGGCGAGCCGCTCCTCCAGGCCCGCGCGCAGCGCCTCGGCCGCCTGCTCCGAGCCCGGGCGGTGGCGCACGTCCGTGACCAGCTCGCCGCCCCGCAAGCAGGTGGTGATCTCGAGCTCGCGCAGGTCCGCTCCATCGTCCTCGATCTCTCGCAGGGCCTTGGCGAGCTCGGACTCCGGGATTCCGAACATGCGGATCGAAATCGTGCGATACGGCTGGGCGCGTCCAAGCACCTCCTCGGCCGGGGGCGCGGCCAGCGCGCGCGGCCACATCTCCTGCAGCTCCCGCGGCGGCCCGGGCAGGACGATCACCACCTGGCCGTCAGTGGCTACGACCAAACCGGGCGCCGTCCCGGCCGGGTCGAGAGCCGTCGCGCCCTCCGGCACCATCGCCTGCTTGCGGTTCGCCTCGCGCACCGCCTCCGGGTCGAAGCGGAGGCGCCGCGCGTAGCGCGCGATGATCCGCTCGATCTTCTCCTCCATCTCCGCGTCGAGGACCAGCTCCCGGCCGGCGAAGCGGCCTACCACCTCAGCCGTCAGGTCGTCCGCCGTCGGCCCGAGCCCCCCGGAGGTGACGATCAGGTCGAGCCCTTGGTCGCGCATGTGCTCCAGGGCCCCCTGCAGGTCCTCGGGACGGTCCCCGACCACGGTGATCTGGGTCACCTCGACGCCGAGATCGGCGAGCCGCTCCGAGATCCAGGGACCGTTGCGGTCGGTGATCGAGCCGTTGATCACCTCGGTGCCGGTGACGAGAATCCCCGCTCGGACGCTCATGGGCCCATTCTCGCGGACGGACAAATCAACATCGGCACTGAAGAGGAAGGACCGAAAGGCGGCGTGTGAATGCTGAGTGAAGCCTTTGGGTCCCTATAGGGGCCCCAATCCTTCAATCGTCGTTCATTCGCCGTCGATCGGCGATCCCGCGGGCGCCGCCACCTCTCCCCCAGCCGGTTTCCCGGTCTGCGTCCCCTCCCCGCCGAGCACCCGCGGCAGGTCCGCCATCGAAACCAGTACCTGGCGCGGTTTCGAGCCCTCGTAGCCCGAGATGATTCCGCGCCGCTCCAGCATGTCGATCAGTCTGCCCGCACGCGTATAGCCGACGCGCAGGCGCCGCTGGATCATCGAGACGGAGGCCGTGCCGCTCTCGACCACGATCTGCGCTGCCTGCTCGAGCAGGTCGTCGGAGTCCGGATCGAAGTCATCGTCGCCACTCTCGTCCGACTGCGGCTGCGCGGCCTCGAGCAGCTCCTCGGCGAAGTCCGGCTCGCCCTGCTCGGACCAGTGCTCGGTGAGCTTCGCGATCTCGGCTTCCGTGATGAAGGCGCCCTGGATGCGCTGCATCTTCGACGTGCCGGCCGGCCGGAAGAGCATGTCGCCCTGCCCGAGCAGCGTCTCCGCCCCACCCTGGTCGAGGATCACGCGGGAGTCGACCTGCGAGGAGACCGCGAAGGCGATCCGCGCCGGGATGTTCACCTTGATCGTCCCGGTGATGATGTCCGTGGAGGGGCGCTGGGTCGCCAGGAGCAGATGGATCCCTACCGCCCGCGACTTCTGCGCGAGGCGGATGATCGCGTCCTCGACCTCGGCCGGGGCGATCATCATCAGGTCGGCGAGCTCGTCGATGATGCAGAGGATGTGCGGCAGCGGCGCTTCCCCCTCGCGCTCGCGAACCCGGTTGAGCTCCGCCAGGTTCCTCGACCGCGCCTGCTCCATCACGCCGTAGCGGCTCTCCATCTCGGCGATCAGGTTGTTGAGCACGTTGGCGGCCAGCCGCGGCGAGGTCACCACCGGCGTGAGCAGGTGCGGGATCTTCTCGTAGTGGTTGAGCTCGACCCGCTTCGGGTCGACCAGCACCAGCCGCACCTCGTTCGGCGATGCGTGGAGCAGGATCGAGCTGAGGATGGCGTTGACGCTGCCCGACTTCCCTGATCCGGTGGTGCCGGCGATCAGGGCATGGGGCATCTTCTGCAGGTCCGTCCAGACCGCGCTGCCGGAGATGTCCTTGCCTAGCCAGGCGACCAGCGGCGAGGATCCCTGGGGGCGGCCGCCGTAGATGTCGCCGAGCCGGACCAGGCGGCGGCGCTGGTTCGGGACCTCGACGCCGACCGCCTGCTTGCCCGGGATCGGCGCCAGGATGCGGATGTCGGTCGAGGCCAGCGCGTAGGCCAGGTCGTCCTTGAGCTGTGTGATCTTCGAGACCTTGGTCCCCGGGGCGAGCTTGAGCTCGTAGCGGCTCACGTGGGGCCCGGAGACAGTGCCGACGATCCGCGCCTCGACGCCGAAGTGGCCGAGCGCCTCGAGCAGCGTGCGGGCGATCTCCTCGTGGTCGCGCTTGTCGGGACCCTTCTCCGGAACACCGCGCTCGAGCACCCGCTCGGCGTCGGGAGGGGTGTAGTCGATCTCCTCGGACTCGGTGACGCCGCCGCGCTTCTCGCCCATCGGGGTGAGGGCCGGAGCGGGCTTGTCCTCGGCTTCGCCAGCATCTCCCGGCACGTCCTCCGCTTCGCGTCCGGGCGTGCCGGGTTCGGGCGCCGACGCCCTGGCAACCTTGATTGGCTCCCGCTCGGACCCATCGAGGTCTGCGAGCTCGCTCGTGTCGGGCTCGTCCGCGACTCGCACCGCTTCGTCGAAGTTCGCGACCTTTTCGGTCTCCTGTTCCTCGTCGCCTCCCACGAGCACCTGGTAGTCCTCGCCGCCGCCCGCGAGCGGCTCGGGCGGCCCGAAGATCGGCTCGGTCGAGGCCGGCGAGGTGTCGACTAGGTCGGGGTCCGTGCGGACCCGGCTCTCCTTCACGGCGGTGGCGAAGTCGACCGTACCCCGCTTCGCCCTCTCCGCCCCGCGGCGCGCCGCGCGAACCATGTCCGACACGGAGCGTCCGGATACCAGGAGCAAACCTGAGACCACGAGCAGCACCGCGATGATGTGCGCGCCGAGGCGCTGGAAGAGAGTGGTGGCGGCCCAGTAGAGGGTCTCGCCGATGCCGCCGCCATGATCTGGAAAGAAGTCCGGGTCGAAGAGGTCCTTGCGCATCCCGTCCGGGCCCAGTCCGGCGGTCTGCGCGGCGAGCGCTAGCAGCAGGCCGCAGGCGATCGCCACCACGCCGACCGCCACCGATCGCGGCGACGGCAGGAAGGGGCGCAGGATCAGTCCGATGCCGGCGAGCCCGAGTGCCACCGGGACGACGACGGCACCCGCGCCAACCGCGAACGAGAGCGCGGTCTCCGAGCCGTCCCCGACCGTGCCGCCATTCCAGCCCAGATAGATGACGTAGCCGAGGTAGACCGCGAGCCCGATGCAGCTCAGCCCGGCCAGGTCAAGGCGGCGCTGGAGCACCTCCGGCGAGGCGCGGCCCTTGGGGCGCGGTCGTCCGCGCGCCGCGGGCTTCCGCTTCCGCCCGCGCGCAGGCTGCCTCTTGCGCCGGGGCGGATCACGCCGCTCCGGCGCTCCAAAAATGCGGTCTGCAAGCATCCGCCCAACCCATTCGACGCCTGGCCCCGCACCCCTGCCAGGCACGGAAGCGCGGCCTAAAGACTCCCTCAAGGTCGCTTGGGAAGTGGGATTTCGCCTCTACCCTTGGACGGGGTGATGGAACAGGCGACAGCCACGGCACGCGTACTGGTCGTCGAGGATGACGATGCGATCGCCGACGTTCTGCGCCGCTCCCTCCGCGCCGAGGGCCACGAGGTCCGAAGCGCGGGGGACGGCGCCGAGGCCCTCACGGCTGCCGAACAGTTCAGCCCCGATTTGATCGTGCTCGACCTCGGTCTCCCCCGCCTCGACGGCATGGAGGTCTGCCGGAGGATTCGCGCCGAGAGCGACGTCCCGATCCTGATGCTGACGGCGCGCACCGAGACCGAGGACCGGGTGAAGGGCCTCGACACGGGCGCCGACGACTACCTGCCGAAGCCCTTCGAGCGCGCCGAGCTTCTCGCCCGCACCAGGGCGCTGCTCCGGCGCCGGCCGCCGCGCGGCAGCGCCTCGATCGTCGTCGGCGACCTGCTCCTCAATCCGGACACCCGTGAGGTGAAGCGCGGGGATCGTGAGATCGAGCTCACCAACCGCGAGTTCGAGCTGCTCGAGTACCTGGCGCGCAACCAGAAGCTCGTCGTCTCGCGGGAGCGCCTGCTCGAGGACGTCTGGGGCTATGACCCCTTCGAGCAGACCAACACGATCGACGTCTTCATCTCCAACCTGCGCCGCAAGCTCGAGTCCGGCGGCGAGCCGCGCCTGCTGCACACCAAGCGGGGAGCCGGCTACGTCCTGAAGGCAGCCGCGTGAAGTGGGCCAACCCTAGGCGACTCCCACTCTTCGAGCGCATCCCGGTCCGCTGGCGGATCGCCCTCACGACGGCCGGGCTGACCCTCCTGATCCTGGTGATCTTCGCGCTCGTGCTCGGCCAGGTCGTCGGCAACCGCATCCGCAGCGACTTTCGCGAGGAGCTGCGCAGCGCAGGCCGCTCGCTGGCGGTTGAGACGCGGGTCTCCAGTGACACGATCTCGGGGGTGTTCGTCAGCAAGAGCCCGGACCTGCGCGCCTTCGCCCTCCCCGAGGACGCCGTGATCAAGGTTCTCGACCAGGCCGGACAGCCGCTCGTCGGTACCGACGCCGGGGTCGACCTCGGCCCCCCCACTGCGAGCGTTCACAACGTCGGCTCGCTGAGCGTCGCAACTGAGCCGGTCACCGCGGCCGACTCTCTGCCTGCCTACGTCCAGTACGCCCGGCCGTACGAGGGCGTCAACGAGACGGTCGCGCGGCTCTGGCTCTTCCTCGGCGCCGGTGTCCTCGGCGGCACCGTGCTGGCGCTGCTCGCCGGCCTCACGGTCGCCGATCGGGCGATGCGCCCGATCAAGGCGCTCACCGGCATGGCCCGACAGATCACCAGCACCCGCGACCCGTCGAAGCGGATTCCCACGCCGACCGCCGACGACGAGGTGGGAGAGCTGGCCCGGACGATGGACGGCATGCTTCGGGCGCTCGACGAGGCGCGCTCGGAGCGCGAGCAGTCGCTCGAGCGCCAGCGTGAGTTCGTCGCAGACGCCTCCCATGAGCTGAGGACGCCACTGACCAGCATCCAGGCGAACCTCGAGCTGCTGCAGGTCGAAGGGACCGGCTCCGAGGAGGACCGGCACGCGGTCGACTCGGCGCTCTCCTCCACCAAGCGGATGTCGGGCCTGGTCTCCGATCTCCTCCTGCTCGCGCGAGCCGACGCCGGTCGCCAGGTCGCCCGGACCGAGATCGACCTGGAGCGGATCGCCGCCGGTGCGCTCGAGGAGGTCGAGCCGCTCGCCGGTGAGCGCCGTCTGGAGAGCCACCTCGAAGGACCCCTGCCGATGAACGGCAGCCCGGACGAGCTCCATCGGATGATCCGCAACCTGCTCGAGAACGCGGTTCGCCACACCCCCGAGAAGACCACCGTCGAGCTGACCGCCCGCCGCGACGGCGACGATGCGCTCCTCGAGGTCCTCGATGACGGCCCCGGGATCCCGAACGGGATCGAGCAGCAGGTCTTCGATCGCTTCGTGCGCGGCGACGGCCCCGCGGACACGGTCGGTGGAGGCGGCAGCGGGCTCGGCCTCGCGATCGTCCGCGCGGTCGCCCAGTCGCACGGCGGCTCCGTCGATGCCGGAAAGAGCGCCTACGGCGGCGCCCGCTTCTCGATCCGGCTGCCCCTGGAGAAGACCTCCGAGACGGCGCCCGAGGAGCGGTCCGAGGCGCGATCGGACCAGCGCCAGAAGCTTTAGCAAACGTTCAAGAACGTTTCCTAGATTCCGGAGCTGGACGAGACACCTCGCCGGCGGTGCGAAACCCCACACACCTCGGCGAGAAACCGCTTAGGCCAGCATCACGTGGGCCCAAGCGTCGCCCCCGGTGGTCGCCCCTCCCTCGACCACCGGGGGCACTTTCTTGTGCCGCTACCCGCCGGCGCAGATCCCGGAGAGCAGCCGGGACATGACGTCTTCCACATCGTCCACCAGCTCGGCCTGAGCGAGGTCCTCGGGCGCGAGCATCCCCTCGGCCAGGGGATGGGAGCTGATCCAGACGATCAGCCCGGACCAGAACTCGCTGCCCTGCAGGACGACCGGATGGTCAACCGCCTTGCCGGTCTGGATCAGAGTGAGCGCCTCGAAGAGCTCGTCGAGGGTGCCGAAGCCTCCCGGGAAGACGACGAACGCCTCCGAGTAGCGCACGAACATCAGCTTCCGCGTGAAGAAGTAGTGGAACTCGATGCCGAGATCGACGTACGGGTTGATCGCCTGCTCGTGGGGCAGCTCGATGTTGAGCCCGACCGAGAGCGCTCCGGCCTCCTGCGCTCCGCGGTTGGCGGCCTCCATCGTCCCGGGTCCCCCGCCAGTGATCACCGCGAACCCAGCCTCCCCGATCGCACGGCCCACCTGGCGAGCGAGCTCATACTGGGGAGCGTCCACCGGGGTCCGCGCCGAGCCGAAGACGCAGATCGCCGGCCCAATCGCCCCCAGCTCGTTGAAGCCGAAGACGAACTCTCGCTGGATCCGCTCCAGCCGTTCGGCCTCAGACTGCTCGGTGAGGACCGACCCGCTGTCGGCGTAGATGATCTCCTCGTCGGCTGTCGCCGGAGCGCGGCCGGCCGGCCCGTCCACCGTCAGACCTCGACGACGACCGGCAGCACCAGCGGGCGGCGGCGGAGCTTCTCGTAGACGAACTCCGCGATGTCGTCGTGGAGGTCCTGCTGGAGCAGCGAGATCTCCCGAACCTCCTCCTCGGCGGCCTCGTTGAGGGTGACCTGTACGACGTCCCTGAGCTCGTCGCGCAGGCCGTCGGCCTCCTCCGCGAACGGCACGCCGCGGAAGATCACCTCGGGGTCTGCGACCTGAGAGCCGTCGTCCGAGGAGATCGTCGCCACGACGATGAAGACGCCGTCGTCGGAGAGCTTGCGGCGGTCCCGCAGCGCGAACTCGTCCGGCTCCCCGACAGAGACGCCGTCGACGAAGATCATGCTGGCGTGGAAGTCCTCGCCGAAGCGGGCGCCCGACTCGTCGATCTCGAGCGCCAGGCCGTTGCGCCCCATGAAGATGCGCTCGGGCTTGATTCCCACCGACTCGGCGAGATCGGCGTGCAGGCGCAGGCGCTTGTGGTCACCGTGGAAGGGAAAGACGTTCCGGGGCTTGGTCAGGTTGAGCATCAGCTTGAGCTCCTCCTGCCAGCCGTGGCCGGACGCGTGGATCGGCGCGTCCCCCGCGGTCACCACCTGGGCGCCGATCTGGAAGATCCGGTCGATGGTCTCGTTGACCGAGCGCTCGTTCCCCGGGATCGGGGTAGCCGAGAAGATCACCGTGTCACCGGAGTGAAGCTCGACGTCGGGGTGGTCGCGGTGGGCCATCCGGCGTAGGGCCGAGAGCGGCTCCCCCTGACTGCCGGTGGAGATCACCACGACCTTCTCGTCGGGGAAGTCCTGGATCTCCTTCGGCGTGATGAAGAGCCCGTCCGGGGCACCGGCCATCCCGAGGTTGGAGGCGATGTTGAAGTTCTTGCGCATCGAGCGCCCGACGAGAGCGACCCTCCTGTCGAGCCGGGCGGCGGCGTCGATCGCCTGCTGGACGCGATGGATGTTGGAGGCGAAGCAGGTGACGATGACGCGCCCCGGACAGCGTGAGAAGACCTCGAGCAGGGCGGGCCCCACACTCGACTCGGACGGGGCGACCCCGGGGCGATCGGCGTTCGTCGAGTCCCCGCAGAGGCAGAGAAGCCCCTCGCGCCCGAACTCCGCGAGCCGAGAGACGTCGGCCGGGATCCCGTCGACGGGGGTCTGATCGAACTTGTAGTCGCCGGTGACGAGCACCGTGCCGAGCTCGGTCGTGAGGGCGACGGCGCGCGCGTCGGGGATCGAGTGCGCCATGTGCACGAGCTCGATCTCAAACGGGCCGGCTCCCACCTGCTGCCCGGCGGGCAGCTCGCGCAGCGGGACGTCGCGAAGCTTGTGCTCGTCCAGCTTCGAGCGGACCATGCCGATCGTGAGCATCCCGCCGTAAATCGCCGGCGGGATGCCGATCTCGCGGAGGACGTAGGGCAGCGCGCCGACGTGGTCCTCGTGACCGTGGGTGAGGACGATCGCCTCGATGTCATCTGCACGCTCCCGCAGGCTCGAGAAGTCAGGCAGGACCAGGTCGATCCCCAGCATGTCGGCCGTCGGGAACATCAGGCCGGTGTCGACCACCACGATCCGCCCCTCCGCCTCGATGGCGGTCATGTTCTTGCCGATCTCCCCCAGCCCGCCCAGCGGGAGGATCCGAACGCCCGAGCTGGTCAAACCTACGCGGCGCTCCCGGTCAAGAGGCCCTGTGTCTCGAGCACCTCGCGGATCTCATCGCGCTCCTGCTCGGTCGCCTCGACGATCGGCAGGCGAGCCCTGCACGAGCAGATCCCGAGCAGCTCGAGAGCGGCCTTGACCGGAATCGGGTTCACGTGGGAGATCATCTCGTAGATGGGCTGGAGCTTCAGGTTGATCTCGCGTGCCCGGTCGAGGTCGCCGGCCTGCACGGCATCGTAGATCTCGCGCAACTCAGGGCCGACGAGATGCGAGGCGACGAGGACCCCGCCGGGCTCCCTCATCTCGAGCGTCGGCAGGAAGGTGCCGTCGTTGCCGGCGAGGACACGCAGGCCGTCGATCGGCCGCAGCTCATCGTCGTTCGCCTGCTTGACCGCGACGACGTTCTCGATCTGCGCCAGCTCGGCGAGCTGCTCCGACGAGAGGTTCACCACGACCCGCGAGGGGATGTTGTAGAGGACCACCGGGATGCCGGCAGCATTCGCGACCCTCTCGTAGTGGGCCTTGATCCCTCTGAAGTTCGGCTTGTTGTAGTACGGGGTCACGGCGAGCACCGCGTCGGCGCCCGCGTCGGCGGCGGCGGCCGAGAGGCGCTCGGAGTGACGGGTGTCGTTCGAGCCGGTGCCGCAGATCAGCAGGACCTCGGGGCCAAGCTCGTCGCGAACCGCTCGCAGGAGCGAGAGCTTCTCCTCGTCGTCGAGAGTCGGCGACTCCCCGGTGGTGCCGGACAGCACGAGACCGTGCGATCCGTTGTCGATCAGATGCCGCGCGAGCTTGCGCGCCGCCGCCTCGTCGACCGAGCGGTCCTCGGCGAACGGCGTCACCATCGCGGTGATTACCCCTCCGATCTCCGCCATCAGCCTGAGAGTACCCGACGTGAAACTGGTTGCCCCTGCGGGGCACCCTCGCGTCTCGGGAATCGGTCCTTCCAGGGATGCGCCTGCTCCAGCTGCGATGCCACGCGCAGCAGGAGGTCCTCACGGCCGTAGGCGGCCACCAGCTGGACCCCGATGGGCAGGCCCTCGTCGCTCCACGCCAGCGGGAGCGAGATCGCCGGGTTGCCCGTCGCGTTGATCAAAGCCGTGAATGCCGCGGTGCGCTCCCCTCGGTGAATCGTCTGGAGCGGCTCGGGGCCCGAATCGTCGAAGCTGCCCAGCGGCGGGGGCAGCTCTCCCATCGTCGGTGTCAGCAGGAGGTCATGGCCGGCCTCGAACCACATGCCGAGCATCCGGCCGATCGCCTGGTGCTGTGTGACTGCGGCCAGGTACTGACCGGAGTGACGCCGCTTGCCCTCCTCGGCCATCGCCCAGGTGAGCGGCTCGACGTCGCTCGGGCCGAGCTCACGACCTAACAGCGTGCCGAACTGCTCCAAGATCTCGGTCTGCCCCGCGTACCAGCGGGTCAGGAAGGTCTCGATCAGGTCGAAAGACTCATCGACCGCGGGTACGTCCTCGTCGACCGCATGACCGAGACCCTCCAGCATCGTCGCCGCCTCGCGCGTCGCGGACACGACCGTGGGGTCCACGTCGATGTGGCCGGCCCCGATCGGCTCGATGAGCAGCCCGATCCGCAGGGCCCCGACATCGGCGCCGGGTTCCTCGGTGTAGGGCCGAAGGGGCACGGAGGCGACGTACGGATCACCGGGCCCGGCACCGTGGGTCGCCTCGAGGGCCCCAGCGACGTCTCGGACCGACCGCGAGACCGCGAGCTCGACGGTCAGGCCGCTCATCGTGTCGCCGGTCAGCGGACCTAGCGAGGTGCGGCCGCGACTCGTCTTCAACCCCACCAGGCCGCAGCAGCTCGCTGGAATGCGGATCGAACCGCCCCCGTCGTTCGCGTGGGCCATCGGGACCATGCCTGCCGCGACTGCAGCGGCGGAGCCCCCGCTCGAGCCTCCCGGCGAGCGGCCGAGGTCCCACGGATTGTGGGTCGGCCCGTACGCATCCGGCTCGGTCGTGGGCAAAATGCCGAGCTCGGGTGTGTTCGTCTTGCCGATCGTCACGAACCCCGCCCTGCGGAAGCGCTCACCGAGGAAGGTGTCCACCGGAAGCCGGAAGTTGGCCTCCTTCAACGCCTTCACCCCCATGTGGAGCGGCTGGCCAGCGAGACCCGCCCCAAGATCCTTGAAGAGGAATGGAACCCCGCGGAAAGGGCCGTCGGGGAGCTGACCCCGAGCCTCCCCCAGCCCTTGCTCGTACAGGGGATGGATGATCGCGTTGAGGTCGGGGTTGAGGCGCTCAGCGCGCTCGATCGCTGCCTGGGTGAGCTCCTCGGCACTCACCTCGCCCTCCCGCACCAGTTCCGCCTGCGCGGTGGCGTCCAGCCTTGCCAGGTCCTCCATCGTCATCCCGTTCCTTCCTAGAGCAGGTTTTCGAGCCCAACCACGAACCGGTCGGGCAGTTCAGCCACTTTGCGAACGGCCAGCAGCACGCCCGGCATGAAGCTCGTCCGGTCGGTGGAGTCGTGGCGAATCGTGAGCGTCTGCCCCGCGCCGCCGAAGACCACCTCCTGGTGGGCGACCAGCCCGGGTAGCCGCACGGAGTGGATCGGCTCGTGAACGTTGCCGCCCGCCTCGCCGATCAGCTCCGCGGTTCGCTTGGCGGTGCCCGACGGCGCGTCCTTCTTCTGGTGATGGTGGAGCTCGACGATCTCGGCCTCGGGCATGTGTGGGGCGACCAGCTTGGACGCCTCCATCATCAACACGGCACCGATCGCGAAGTTCGGCGCCACGAAGCACTTCGCCTCGCCGACGGCTCCCGTGACTCGGCCGCGCAGCTCGTCGAGGTCGAACCCGGTGCTTCCAACCACCGCGTGCACGCCGGCGTCGATCGCCTCCATCACGTTGGCCGGTGCCGCCTCCGGCGTCGTGAAGTCCACCATCACGTCGGCGCCGCCGATCAGATCGGCGACGGACGTGTCGAGCGCCGGATCGGCGCGGCCGGCGAGCTCCATGTCCTCATCACCCTCGACCGCAGCGCAGACGGTCTCCCCCATGCGCCCGCGGGCGCCGGAGACCAGGACCTTGATCGCAGAGGCCATGGTCGGCGATGTTATGCGGCGCGGCCTCGCGGGATACTCACGGCGCATGTCGGAGGCGAACGTCGAGATCGTCAAGAAGATCTTCAGCGACTGGGCGCGCGGCGATTTCTCCTCCGTCGACTGGGCCCACCCCGAGATCGAGTTCACCATCCCCGGCCCGGACTCCCACGTGCACCGCGGCGTCGATGCGATGGGCCGCGCCTGGGCCGAGTGGATGCACGCGTTCGACAAGCTCAGGGTGATCGGCGAGGAATTCCACGACGCGGGCGACAAGGTGGTCGTAAAGCAGCTCTTTCGCGGCACGGGGAAGAGCAGCGGGATACCGATCGACGAGACCCCGGGCGCCGCCGTGGTGACCATCCGCGATGGGAAGGTGATCCGCTTCGAGGGTCATACGACGCTCGAGGCCGCCCTCGCGTCGGCTGGGCTCGACGACTAGTGGCGCCTCAGCGCTCGATCCCGCTGAACCATTCGGCCAGGGCCTCGATGCCACGGCGCTGAGGCTCGCCGCCTCCCGGCCCGCCGAGCAGCTTTCCCTCGCCCCTCATCATCATCAGCTTGAGCTTCTCGCCGCCGGTGGTGCGGATCTCGAGGCGGACCGCGGCGTGATCCATGATCCCCGCGGTGACGTTGAACCACTCGCCGCCCGCCGGCCCGGCCTTCGCCGAGGCGACCTGCTCCGGAAGGATCGATTGCGGCGAACCGTCCGGCTCACCGCGGCGGTCGAGGGGCTGAAAGAGCAGGCGACGGTCCGTCGTTCCGATCACTGCGGTGCCGCCCTTGAACAGACCCTTCTGCTGCGAGGCGATGCAAAGCCCTCGCAACTCCTCCCCACCCTCGAGCTGCGAGGCGAGGTGCGGCCGGTACTTCGAGTCGCGATCAGCCATCGAACGTCCCGCAGCGCACCCTATACGGGGTATTGCGGGACGTTCGGCGCCCTAGGCAGCGGCCAGCGCCTCGTTCACCGGAGCCAGCGCGGCCCGGAAGCGATCCTCGTCGGGAGCGATCGCCGCGGCCGAGAGGGCAGCGGGCTCGTAGAACTCGCGGGCGAGCGCGGCCACCTCGTCGCTAGTGACCGCGTCGATCTTCACGAGCAGCTCGTCGAGCGTCAGCAGTGGGGTGCCGAACAGAACCGCCTTGCCGATCCGGCCCATGCGCGCCGCGGTGGATTCGGACGAGAGCACCATGCGTCCCTTGACGTGTTCCTTGGCGCGGGCGAGCTCGTCGTCGGTGATGCCGTCGGCGTGAATCGAGCTGAGCTCGCGGCCGATGATCTCGCAGGCCTCCTGGACGTTGTCCGCGCGCGTCCCGACATAGACCCCGATCAGCCCGCTGTCCACGTACTGCTGCGTGTAGGAGCCAACGGCATAGGCGAGACCCCGCTTCTCCCGCACCTCGCGGAAGAGTCGCGAGGAGGTCGAGCCGCCGAAGACCGCGTCGAGGATGGTGATCGCGTAGCGACGCTCGTCCGAGCGATCGATGCCGGGAGCGCCGAGAGCGATGTGGAACTGCTCGGTGTCTTTCTCCTGGAAGGCGACCTGCGCACCATCGACCTGCGGGGGCTCGAGCGCCGCGCGGTCACCCGCCGCTGTTGGAGGCTCGACGTGCCTCTTGGTGAGCTCGACGATCGCGTCGTGGTCGATGTTTCCCGCGGCGGCGACCACGATGTTCGCGCCGGTGTAGCGAGCCCGGTGGTAGGCATCGATCTCGGGAACCGGGATCGAGCTGATCACCTCGGCCTCGCCGAGCACGCGCCGCCCGAGCGGATGCCCGTCGAAGACCGCCCGGTCGAGCACGTCGTGGACCTTGTCCTGAGGCTCGTCCTCGTACATCGCGATCTCCTCGAGCACCACCTCGCGCTCGGAGTCGATCTCGGGGTAGGTCGGACCGAGCAGCATCTCGGCGAGCAGGTCGAAGGCCTCGTCGGTGTGCGTGTCCAGGAAACGGGCGTAGAGGTTCGTGGACTCCTTGCCGGTTGCCGCGTTCACAGATGCGCCGAGGCCGTCAAAGATCTCGGCGATCTCGATCGCCGAGTAGCGCTTGGTGCCCTTAAAGAGCAGGTGCTCGAGGAAATGCGAGACGCCGGCCTGTGCCGGCGTCTCGTCCCTCGATCCAGTGCGAACCCAGAGGCCCAGTGCGACCGAGCGCACCGAGGGGACGGCCTCGGTGGCCACCCGGATGCCCGAGTCGAGCTCTGTTACCTGCGCCTTCTCGGCCATGCGAGCCGGCTCAGCGGCCCCGGCTGCTGTCGCGCTCGCGGCGGCGTCCGCCGCCTTCACGCTCGCGCCTGCCCCTGCCACCGCCGCCGTCACGGCGACGGCTCGGCGGACCGGGGTCACCGGTGCCGACGCCGGCGAGCTCCTCCGCCGACTTGCCCTCGACATCGGGGTCGTCGGAGAGCCGCAACCCGATGCGGCCGCGTTCCTTGTCCACCTCGACCGCGGTGACGTCGATCTCGTCGCCCTGGTTCAGGACGTCCTCGACCGTGCCGACACGCTCGCCGGGCTTCACGTTGGAGATGTGAAGCAGGCCGTCCGTGCCCTTGGTGAGCTCGACGAACGCCCCGAAGTTGGTCGTCTTCACGACCTTTCCCTTGAAGCGATCGCCGACCTCGACATCCTTCGTCATCGAGGTGATCCGATCCGCCAGAGCGTCGACCAGCTCCCCGGTTGGCGCGTAGAGCCGCACGGTGCCGTCGTCGTCCACGTCGATCTCGGCCTCGAACTCCTCGGAGAGGCCCCGGATCGTCTCACCGCCCTTGCCGATCAGGGCACCGATCTTCTCGGGGTCGATCCTGATCGAGGTGATCTTCGGCGCGAACTGCGAGAGCTGCTCGCGCGGGCCGTCGATCGCCTCGGCCATCTTGCCGAGGATGAACAGCCGGCCCTTGTTGGCCTGGTCCAGCGCGTCCCTGAGGATCTCGAGCGTGACGCCCGTGATCTTGATGTCCATCTGCAGAGCGGTGATTCCCTCATCGGTGCCGGCGACCTTGAAGTCCATGTCGCCCAGGTGGTCCTCGACGCCGGCGATGTCGGTGAGGACGGTGTAGTCGTCCCCCTCCTTGATCAGGCCCATCGCGACGCCGGCGACCGGCGCGGTGACCGGCACGCCCGCGGCCTGCAGCGCCATCGACGAGGCGCAGACCGAGCCCATGGACGAGGACCCGTTCGACTCCAGCGTGTCGGAGACGACCCGGATCACGTACGGGAAGTCCTCCTCGGAGGGGATCGTCGACGTCAGGGCCCGCTCGGCGAGCGCGCCATGGCCGATGTCGCGCCGCTTCGGGCCACGCATGAAACCGGCCTCCCCGACCGAGAACGGCGGGAAGTTGTAGTGGTGCCAGAACCGCTTGGTCTCCTGGAGGCCGAGGTTGTCGACCTTCATGTCCATGCGGGTTGTGCCGAGCGCGACGCTCGAGAGGATCTGGGTCTCGCCGCGCGTGAAGAGCGCCGAGCCGTGCACGCGGGGCGCAACGTCGGTCTCGCACTCGATCGGGCGGATCTCATCCTGGGCGCGACCGTCGGGGCGCTTCTTGTCCACCGCGATGCGCTTGCGGATGATGTCCTTCTCCAGCTTGGCGAAGGCCGCCTTGACCTCGGCGAGGCGCTCGCGGTCGGGCTGCTCATCCTCCGTCGGCGGCGCGTACTGCTCGAGCACCTCCTCCTCGACGGCGTCGATCGCCTCCTGCCGCTTCAGCTTGGCCTCGACCTGCGTGGCGTCGTCGAGCTTGGCGCCATGCGAGGCCTTGATCGACTCATAGGTGGCCTCATCGACCTGCGGCGGCTCGATTTCGATCTTCTCCTTGCCGGCCTTCTCGCGCAGCTCCTCCATCGTGGCGACGAGCTTCTTGATCTCGCCGTGCGCGATGTCGAGCGCGTCGAGGATCTCGGCCTCGGTGACGCCGTCGGCGCCGGCCTCGACCATCAGAATCGCCTCCTCGGTGCCGGAGACGATCAGGTCCATGTCGAGCTCCTCGAGGGTCTCCTCGCTGGGGTTGACGACGAAGTCGCCGTCCAGCTTTCCGATCCGGACCGCGCCGACGTGGGCGGCGACCGGGATCTCGGAGATGGCGAGGGCGGCGGAGGCGCCGTTCATCGCGAGGATGTCGTAGGGGTGGAGGTGGTCCACCGACATGGGCTGGGAGACCAGCTGGGTCTCGCGATGCCATCCCTTCGGGAACAGGGGTCGAAGCGGACGGTCGATCATGCGCGCGGTCAGGGTGGCCTTCTCGCCGGCCCTGGCCTCGCGGCGGAAGAAGGAGCCCGGGATCTTGCCCGCGGCGTAGTGCTTCTCCTCGACGTCGACGGTGAGGGGTAGGAAGTCCACGTCGCGGTCATTGCCCGCGGTGGCGGTGTTGAGGACCATCGTGTCGCCGGAGCGAACTACGACGGCGCCACTCGCCTGACGGGCGAGTTTTCCGGTCTCGAAGGAGATCTCCTCCCCGCCTACCTCTACCGAGACGCGGGTTACGTCGAACATACTCATATGTGTTGTTTCCCTTCGGCCGCCCGGTTGACGGCCTTTCGCTTAAGAACTGTCGTTCTCTGTCGCGACGATGTTAGCGGCCGTTAGCCGGCGATCCGCCGAAGGTTCTCGACCAGGTCATCGCGCAGGAGACGTCCCTCGACGAACGCGGTGGGCGTCCCCCCGACTCCGGCGCGGATGCCGCTGGCGAAGTCCCGGTCGATCCGCGCCCGTACCGCGTCCGAGCGGCGATCGCGGTTGAAGCGCTCGAGATCGAGGCCGAACCGCTCGGCCCGTTCCCACAGGTGCGGGTCATCGACTCGCCCGCGCTCCGCGTAAAGCGAGTCGCACATCTCCCAGAAGGCCCCCTGGAGTCCCCCGGCCTCGGCGGCGGCGTGCAGGGCGGGCGCGCGCGGGTGCTTCGACGCCATAGGGAAGTGCCGGAAGCAGAGACGCAATGGAAGCTCGCGCAGACGGGCCCAAGCCGCGGAGCAGTAGGGGCACCCGAAGTCGGCGTAGACGATCGCCTCGATCCCCTCCCCCGTCACGTGATCGTCCGCGTCGATCGGCGGCACCGAGGCACTGGTCAGCTCGTTCACCGGGGTGACGCTACACGTGTGATCGTGCACTCTGAAAGCGCCGCTTGGCGGCTGATCGCCGTCAGGCGGGAAGCAGGACGTCCATTTGGGCGATGGCCTGCTGCTGCCCCTCGAGCGTGCCCGTGCTCAACCATCTCTCCAGGTCCTCGCGGGTTTCGAAGGTCGAACGCATCTCCATCCGGGTGCCGCTCTCGCGCTCAGTGAGCCGGACCCTGACCCGGCTGACCGGCATGTCCGTGACCGGCGTCCCGTCCGCATTGGCGAAGACGTCGGCGAATTCCAGCGAGGTCGGGGAACCAACGGCGGTGACCCGCCACACGCCGTAGTGCGTATCGCCCTCCGGACCGGTCATCAGGTACGTGACCTCACCGCCCGGGCTGAGGTCATGCTTCTCGAAGGTCGCCGGATAGGTAGGCGGGCCCCACCAGCGCTCGAGCTTGCGCGGATCCGACCAGAGCTCCCACACCTGATCGATCGGAGCGTCGAAGTCGGCAATCAGGGTGATGCTCAGGCTGTCGTAGTCCGTGTCGACGCTGGTGATGCTCATCCGGCTCCTCTCGTCGTTGAGTTCCTTGCTCGCTCGGCGCCCTGGGCAAGCAGGTCCGACATACGGTCGACTCGACCGCGCCAGGTGGCCTCGAGCTCGTCGAGGGCCTGCCGCGCGCGGCCGACCGCCCCGGGATCGGTGCGCACGAGCTGCTCCCGCCCACGGCGCTCCTTGGTGACCAGGCCGGCCCGCTCCAGCACGGCGACGTGCTTCTGCACCGCCGCAAAGCTCATCGGGTAAGCCCGAGCGAGTCGCGAAACCGAGGGCTCGCCGGCGATGCAGCGGCCAAGGATGTCGCGGCGGGTGGGGTCGGCGAGAGCATGGAACAGCTTGTCAAGCGCCCCGCTCGGCAGCTCATCTACAACCATTAGGTTGTAGGTTATCCGACGCGAGAGAAAGGAAGAAGCCATGAAACTGACGACCACCACGCAAGTCTCCGTCGACGGAGTGATGGAGGGAAACGGCGCGCAGGATCAGAACCGCAGCGGATTCGAGCGCGGCGGATGGGCCAGGCCGCTGTTCGACGACGAGGCCATGACGTTGGTCCACGAGATCTACCAGCGCGCCGACGCGTTCCTGTTCGGCCGGTGGACCTACGAGCTCTTCGCCGGCTACTGGGGCGTGAGGGAAGATCTGGAGGATCCCATCGTCGGTGCCTTGAACACGCGGCCCAAGTGGGTGGCGTCGAACACGCTCACCGACCCGGGATGGGCGGGCACGACCGTCCTGTCCGGTGACGTCGCGGCGGCCATCGGCGAGCTGAAAGCCAAGCCGGGGGGTGAACTGCAGGTGCACGGCAGCGGCGTCCTGACCGGGTGGCTGCTCGAGAAGGAGCTGGTCGACGAGATCAACCTGCTCGTCTGCCCGGTGGTCGTTGGCCAGGGCACGCGGCTATTCCCCGACACCGGCCCGGACATCGCCTTTGATCTGGTCGACTCGCGAGCCTTCCCGAAGGGCATAACGATCCAGGTCTACCGGCCCACCGGGCGCCCGGAGTATGCAACGTGACATCCGCGCCTGAGCCAGTGACCAGAACAAGCTGGCGGCCAGTAACGAGGTTGCTATGGCCCGCCGAGCCACTCTGAGAGCGCTGCTTCTCCTCCAAAGCAGCGGAGTTGGCAGGTTAGTCCCGTATAGCGAGACCAACCCGCCAATTGCAGTCGATCAGCTAGGCCGCGAGCGCGTCGAAGATCAGGTTGGCGCCCGGGATCTCGACCGGGGTCGGGGAGGCATGGGACCACCGCACGATCCCCTCCTCGTCGATCAGGACCAGTGAGCGATTGCCGTGGTCCACCGAGTCGATCCAGGCGCCGTAGGCGCGTGAGACCTCGCCCTTCGGGTTGAAGTCCGAGAGCAGCGTCATGTTCAGGTTACGGTGCTTGCGGAAGGCGTGGTGAGCGAAGGAAGAGTCGACGCTGATCCCGACCAGGCTCGCGCCCTTGGCTTCGATCTCACCGAGCACCTCCTGGTAGAGGCTGAGCTGATCCGTGCAGACGGGGCTGAAATCGAGCGGGTAGAACGCGAGCACGAGCCTGCGCCCCGCGAAGTCCGAGAGCGACACCTGATTGCCGTCGTGATCCGGAAGAGAGAAGTCCGGTGCTTTCGTGCCGGGCTCGATCACCGCGGTCCCGCGGCTAGCGGCGTAGGCCGAGCTCCGCGACCAGCGAGCGGTAGCGCTCGAGGTCGTTGTGCTCCAGGTAGCGAAGGATGCGGCGGCGCTTGCCGACCATCTTCAGCAGGCCGCGGCGCGAGTGATGGTCCTTGCTGTGGGTGCGCAGATGTTCGGTGAGCTCGTTGATGCGTGCGGTGAGCAGCGCCACCTGCACCTCAGCGGACCCGGTGTCCTCGCCGGAGCGGCCGTACTTGCCGATCAGCTCCTGCTTTCTGTCCTTCGTCAGCGGCATCGGCGCAACAGGGTAGCGATCGATAGGCGGCGCGCGAAGCGAAGGAGCCGCTTCATGTCTGGTTCTCGTACTTGGCGAGGATCTCGCGCGCCCCGGCGACGTCGCGATGCATCTGCGCGATCAGGTCCTCCACGCTTGGGAAGCGCCGCTCCCCACGCAGCCGGCTGACGAACGCCACGCGGAGGTTCTGTCCATAGAGGTCGCCGTTGTAGTCGATCAGGTAGGACTCGATCAGGAGGCCCCTGCCTGTTTCGAAGGTGGGCCGGACGCCGACGTTGACGGCCGCCGGATGGCCGTTGGCGAAGGCCGCGTAGACGCCGTGGCCGGGCACGACCAGATGGTCGTCGGGTACCAGGTTGGCCGTCGGGAACCCGAGCTCGCGCCCGCCGCGCTTGTCCCCCTCGACCACCGTTCCCTCGTACATGAACGGCGCGCCCAGGCAGCGCATCGCGGCGTCGACCTCCCCGGCGGCGACCAAGGCCCGGATCCGGCTCGAGGAGACCGTCTCGCCGTCCACCTCGACCAGCGGGACGACGCGCGTCTCGAACTCGCCGTGCTCGGCCAGCATCTCCGGTGTCCCCTTGGCCCTGGCGCCGAAGCGGAAGTTCTCCCCGACCGAGACCTTCTTCGCCCCGAGCTGCTCGACCAGGATCCGGGAGATGAACTCGTCGGCGGGGATCTTCATGAACTCCTTGTCGAAGGGGATCACGACCAGCTCTGCCACCCCGAGCCCGTCGATCACGTCCCGCTTCACGTCGGAGGGCATGATCAGCTTGGGCGCCGCATCGGGATTGATCACCGACAGCGGGTGTGGATCGAAAGTGAGGACGGTGTCGGCCTCGTCGATCACCGCCTGGTGACCCATATGGACGCCGTCGAAGACGCCGATCGCCACGTGGCGGTCGCGGGGCTTGGCATTGGGAAGTTGTGTGACTTGGATGGTCATGCGAGTACTACCTCGGGCCGAAGATTCTCTCCATCTACGCGCGCCACTGCGATCAGCCTCCCCTCGTAAGTGAGTCTCACGTGGCTCGGGGGGACGTCGAACGGCTCTGTGACCGGGCGCCCGTGCCCTACCGCCTCCGCCTCCACTTCGTCGAGCAGCCGCTCCGGGAGAAAGGCCACGAGCTCCTCCACCGAGATCTCGCGCGGGCTCTGCTCCGGCACTGGCAGCGGTCCGATTGCCGTGCGACGCAGCGACTCACAGTAGGCGTCCTCGAGGGCCTCGATCAGCGTGCGGACGTAGGTGCCGGAGGAGCACTCGATCTCGAAGGTCGCGCGCTCGCCGTCGGAGTCGAGCAGCTCGGCCCGGTGGACGGTCACGCGACGGGTGGGCGTCTCGACCTGCTCCCCGCGATGGGCCTTGCGGTAGAGCCGCTCGCCGCCGACCTTGACCGCCGACGTCATCGGCACCCGCTGCTCGATCTCACCCCTCGGCAGCTCCAGCCCGTCGGGAATCCGACCCGTCTCGGTGAGCTCGCCGTCGGGGTCGCCGGTAGAGGAGCGCCAGCCCAGCCTGGCGGTGGCGCGATAGGCCTTCGGTAGCTCGAGCAGGTAGCGCTGCAGCCTGGTCGCCCGTCCGAGCAGGACCACAAGCAGTCCCGTCGCGAAGGGGTCGAGCGTCCCGGCGTGGCCGACCTTGCCTCCCCGCGCGCGCCTGATCTCCGCGACTACGTCGTGCGATGTGACGCCGGCGGGCTTGTCAACCAGCAGGCCCCCGGCGGGGGTCGGCTCCGCCGTGGTCATTCGCGGGTCAGCTCGAGAGTTGGGATTCGATCTGGCCGACCAGGAACTCAACCACCTGCTCGTACTCGAGATCGGTCCCGAATCCAGCCGCGCGGCGATGCCCGCCACCGCCATGCATCCGCGCGATCGCGGAGACGTCGACCTGTCCGTCCGTCGAGCGCATGCTCACCTTGCGAGCAGCGCGGCCGCTGTCGGGCTGGTCGCGCACCACCGCGGCGACGAGCGCTCCATCGACCGTTCGCAGGTGGTCGATGATCCCCTCGGTGAGGGCCTCGTTCGAGCCGGTCACCCCGTAGTCCTCGGTCGAGATGTAGGTCACCGCGAGGCGTGCGTTGTCGCGGAGCGTCACGCCCTCCAGGGCGCGGGCGAGCAGCTTGAGCTTCTCGATCGGCGCATGCTCGTAGAGGCGGCGGTAAACCTCGTTCACCTGCACGCCGGCCTCGATCAGGCCGGCCGCCATCCGATGCGAGCGGGCATCGGTGTTCTCGTACATGAACTTGCCGGTGTCGGTGACCAGGCCGACGTAGAGAGCGTTGGCGATCTCCGGCGTCAGCTCCACGTCGAGCAGGGCTGAGAGGTCGTAGACGATCTCCGCGGTGCAGGAGGCGTCGACGTCCACCAAATTGATCGACCCGAAGCGTGTGTTGTCGTGGTGGTGATCGATGTTGATCACCCTGTTGTCACGGTTCTGCAGGAAGTCGACGGGCATCCGGTCGATGTTCCCGCAGTCGAGAAACATCACCACCCGATCCGCGATGTCGGCAGGCGACTCGTGGAAGACCTCGTCGAGGGGCAGAAACCGGTACTCCACCGGCAGCGGGAACTCCTTGGCGGCCAGAAACATCACCGAGTCCTTGCCGAGGGCCTCGAGGATCCGCTGCGTCCCGAGCAGCGAGCCGAGGGCGTCGCCATCCGGATTCTCGTGGGTGGTCAGCAGGAACCGGTCGCCGGCGCGGATCGCATCCGCAACACGGTCAATGTCGCTGGTCAATAGCTCGGTCGATTCGGTCATTCGTCGAGGAGGCGGGTGATCCGGTCGCCGCGCTCCACGCTCTCGTCGTATTCGAAGGTCAGGGTCGGCGTTCGCTTCATCCTCATCGCGCCCGCGATCTTGCCCTGAAGCACTCCGTGGGAGGACCGCAGTCCAGCCAGCGAGCGCTCGCGCGCCTCCTCATCGCCGAGCACGCTCACGTACACCCGCGCGGAGCGCAGGTCGGGTGAGGTGTCCACTCCGGTCACAGTCACAAATCCAATGCGTGGGTCTTTCAGCTCAGTGGCGATCGCATCCCCCAAGATCTCTCGAATCGATTCATTGACGCGCCGCATCCGAGCGCCAGGCATCTCGGCGCCGACGATAACAGCAGTTCCCCGAACAAACCCAGGCTGGCCTAAGCGCCAACGCGGCTCAGCCGCGAATGTCACGCAAGCTGCGGAGGTCGCGGTCAACCGAGCATCCCTCGGGGCAGCGGCTCTCCACGAAGCGCACCAGCCCGTCGGCCCGATCCGAGACCTCCCCGTCGCCGACCAGGGCGCAGAGCAGCGTCGAGCGCTGCCACTTGTCGTGCCCGTCGACCTCGGCGACCGAGGCTCCAAAGCGCTGCCGGATCGAATCCTTCAGGGACTTGACCAACTTCCTCTTGCCCTTCAGGTCCTGAACTTCCCCGAAATGCATGCGAATCTCTATGAGCTCCACGAACGGGTTCACGGGCCCAGGCTAGCCGCGCCGAGGGCTACTCGAGTGTCTTCTCGACCTGCCGGGTCTCGAAGAACTCGAGGACGTCGCCCTCCTTGATGTCGGCGAAGCCCTCGAGCACGATCCCGCACTCCTGGCCCTCGTCGACCTCGGTGACGTCGTCCTTGAAACGGCGCAGCGAACCGATCCTGCCGCTCCAGACGATGGTGCCGTCGCGGACGAGACGGGCGTTCGCGGCGCGGGTGACCTTGCCGTCCGTGACCAGGCAGCCGGCGATCGTGCCGACGCGCGAGGCCTTGAACGTCTGCTTGACCTCGGCCTGTCCGAGAGCCTCCTCGACCTCCTCGGGCTCGAGCAGGCCCTCCATCGCTGCGCGCAGCTCCTCGGTCACCTTGTAGATGACCGTGTAGGTGCGGATGTCGATTCCTTCGGACTCGGCCGCGCGACGGGCATCCGCGAGCGGACGGACGTTGAAGCCGATGATCACGGCGTCGGAGGCCGCGGCAAGCATCACGTCGGACTCGTTGATCCCCCCGGTCTGGGCGTGAATCACATTGACTGGGACCTGCTCCTGCGGCAGCTTCGCGATCTCGTCCTGCAGCGCCTCGAGCGAGCCGGAGACGTCCGCCTTGAGGACGATGTTGAGCTCCTTGAGCTGGCCCTCGCTGGCCCGCTGGAAGACCTCCTCCAGGGTGACCTTGCGGGCCTGGCGGCGGGCGAGCTGCTCGGTCTTGAGGCGCGTCTCCCGCTCCTGGGCGAGGGCGCGGGCCTTACGCTCGCTCTCCACCACCTGGACGTGTTCCCCGGCGTCGGTGACGCCGTCGAAGCCGAGGACCTCAACCGGCATGCCGGGGGTGGCCTCCTCGACTCGCTCGCCCTTGTCGTCGAGCATCGCGCGGACCTTGCCCCACACCGGACCGGCGACGACCGCATCGCCGATGCGGAGGGTCCC
>DATFOK010000060.1:0-26636 GCA_035265665.1 Solirubrobacterales bacterium
GATCTCGGGGTCGATCGGTCCGCGCTCCTCCATCAGGCGGCGCAGCACCTTGTCCGCGCGCATCAGCTCGCGGTCGTCCGCGGTCCACTTCGCAGCCGGTTTTCGGGCATGCGCGCCTGCGGGCCTCGAGGGCATCGCTACATCAACGCCCGCAGGCGGTCCGTTTGTGAGGTCGCTAGACCCGCTGGATCAGCGTGCCGGTGCCGAGGCCGCCGCCGCAGCACATGGTCACCAGGCCGGTCTCCTTGTCGGAGCGTTCCAGCTCGTGGAGCAGCGTGGTGATCAGGCGCGCGCCGGTCGAGCCGAGCGGGTGGCCGATCGCGATCGCGCCGCCGTTGACGTTGACGCGGTCCATGTCGGGCTCGAGCTCGCGCCGCCAGGCCGCGACGACCGAGGCGAAGGCCTCGTTGATCTCGATCAGGTCGATGTCGTCCATCTTCATCCCGTTGCGCTTCAGGATCAGCTGCGTGGCGGGAATCGGGCCGGTGAGCATTATCACCGGGTCGACACCGACGGTCGTCTGGTCGACGACCTTGGCGCGCGGGGTAAGGCCGAGCTCCTTGGCCTTCTCCGGCGTCGTCAGCAGCACCGCGGCCGAACCGTCGGAGACCTGCGAGGAGTTGCCGGCGGTGATCTTGCCGTCCTCCTTGAAGGCCGGCTTCAGCGACGCCAGCTTCTCGAGCGAGTCCTCGGCGGGCGGGCGGATGCCCTGATCGGTGACGTAGGTATCGCCGTTCGACTGCCAGGGGATCATCTCGCGCTCGAAGCGGCCCTCCTCGGTCGCCTGGTGGGCGAGGGTATGGGAGCGGAGGCCGATCTCGTCGAGCTCCGAGCGTGGGATCTCCCACTTGTCGGCGATCATCTCGGCCGAGATCCCCTGCGGCACGAGGTTGTAGCGCTCGAGCAGCTGGGGCGAGAAGGCGAATCCGTGCTCCTTCATCACCTCGGTGGAGTCGGCGAATGAGATGTGGCCCATGTGCTCGACGCCGCCGCCGATGGCGACGTCGTGGACGCCGGAGGCGACCAGCGCCGCGGCGAAGTTGACGGCCTGCTGAGCCGAGCCACACTGGCGGTCGACGGTGGTGGCCGGAGTCTCGATCGGGAGCCCGGCCTCGAGCCAGGCGTTACGGGCGATGTTGATGCCCTGCTCGCCGAACTGCTGCACGCAGCCGGCGACGACGTCCTCCACCTCGGAGGGCTCGATGCCGGCGCGCTCGATCACCGCGCCGTAGGTCTTGGACAGCAGGTTCGAGGCGTGGACGTCCTTGTAGTAGCCCTTTTCCTCGTGCCCGCGCCCAACCGGAAGGCGGGCGGCCTCCACGATCACGACCTCCCGTCCACCGAACTTTCCGTTCTCAGCCACCACGTGCCTCCTCAGTCGGTTTCTTCAAGCAACCAAGTCTCGTAGATAGGAGCATACACCCCTTGACTGGCGAGTCAGCCAGTATCGCCACTTGCTTTCGCCAATGCCTCCTCGTGCTCGAAGAACGCCGCCATCCGAGTGGGCCGGGCCGGGTCCGGGCCATCCCACCACACGACGAGGGTGAAGTCCTGGACCGGCACCTCCTCTCCTGAGCGAGGGGCCGCAAGGTGCCACCGCGACCTGATCAGGCTGGCGTCGCCCTGGTCCGAGAACTCCAGCATCTCGAAGCGGTTGTTCTCACAGGTACGGCCCCAGGAGCGCATCCACTCACGGAGCGCCTCTCCCTTAGGCGCCGGTATCGGGAAAGGTCGGGTCCGGGGTGAACTCGAAGCCGGGCCCGATCTCGTCGAGCCATGCCTCAAGGTCGCCTGAGTTCCAAAGTTCCACCATCCGCTCGGCCCATTCGACGCGGCCCGTTGCCACGAGGCGACTCTACGCCGTAGCAGGCGGATGCGCCGGTGCAACCCGTTTGGTGGGGTGATAGACACCCCGCGTGGAGGGCACCTCTACATATGAGCGGCCGGCGATCGCTGGCAGCGGAACGATCGCCACCGGCCTCGCGGCCTGCGCGAGCATCGCCTCGAGGGTCCTCCTGCTGGCCCGCTCGGACGCCTCGGCCTGGAAGGCGGAGGAGCATGCCCATTCCCTCTCCGCGAAGGTGGACGGAGCCGATGCCAAGCGGATCAAGGTGACCACCGACGCAGGAGACCTCGCGGACTGCGACCTGATCATCGAGGCGGTCATCGAGGAGCTCACGCCGAAGCTGGACCTGCTCAAGGCCGTGGGCGACGCCGCGGGCGACGCAGATCTCGCCACGACCACGTCCTCCCTCTCCCTCGACGAGATCGGCTCCCAGAGCGGTCACGCGGAGCGGGTCTTCGGGCTGCACCCCTTCAACCCGGTTGTGAAAATGGAGCTGATCGAGCTCTGCCTTCCGGAGGCGGCTCGCGATCAGATCCGCTCGCGGGCGCGCAGCTGGTGCCAGGCGATCGGCAAGACCGTGGTCGAGGTTCCAGACGAACCCGGCTTCGTCGTCAACCGGCTGCTGTTCCCCTACATGTTCGACGCTGTGCGGCTGATGGAGCAGACCGGCATGGAGGCCGAGGACGTCGACCGCTGCATGACGCTCGGGGCCAACTACCCGATGGGGCCGCTGGCCCTGCTCGATCTGATCGGGGTGGACGTCGCGGTCGCGATCGGCGAGGCGCTTTACGACGACAGCGGCGAGCAGCACCACAGTCCGCCCGGCCGGTTGATCGCCCTGGTGGACGAGGGAAAGCTCGGGCGCAAGTCCGGCGCCGGGTTCTACACCTACGACTAGCGCTCGGAGAGATTGATCGTGAGTTGGGCGACCGTCTCGCCGACCTTGTCCAGGACGGCCGGATCGAGCTTGTCGACGGTGTCCTCCACCGTGTCGGCGTAGGGATAGTTGAAGTCGATCAGGTCGATCGACGGGACCCCCTGCTCGAGGAAGGGGATGTGGTCGTCGATGACTCCACCCTGGACGCCCGGCGGGAAGAGGTCCGCGGCGCCGACCTCCGCGGCGGCAGTGCGGAGCCGTTCCCAGAGTGCCTGGTTCGAGTTCGCCTCCCGCCTGATCCGCGCGCCCCGGTTGGCGATGTAGTCGAGCAGGACCATGTCCCCGATCTCGCCCGGGTGGGCGGCCGCGTAGGCCCGGGATCCGCGCAGCGCGCAGAACTGGAAGTCCTGGTCCGCGCACCCGGGCGGTTCCTCCTCGCCGTCGAAGAGGACGAAGCGGATCTCGCGGTGGTCCTCGGGAAGATCGGCCGGAAGCGAGCGGGCGAGCTCGATCACCGCGGCGGTGCCGGCGGCCCCGTCATTGGCGCCGACGAACCCCTTCGGATGCCATTCCGTGTCGTAATGGGCCCCGATTAGGATCGCCGGGGCCCGCCCGGGCAGCACCCCGACGATGTTGCGCAGTCCCTGCTGGGGCCCCGTGCTCGGGAAGGGCTCGAAGTGAGCGCGGATCCCGGCTCCCGGCTCCGCTCCCAGCGTGTCCCGCAGCGTGACCGCGAGATTCCTGAGCTTTGCCGACCCCGCGGGCCGCTGACCGACCGCTACCTGGGCGCGAACGAGGGACATCGCGCCGGCGCCGTCGAAGCGCTCCGGCGACGAGGAGGAGTCGCCATCGCCGCCGCACCCGGCGGCGACGAGAAGCGCAAGGGCGCCGAGCCCCGCGCCGATCAGCGGAGTGGGTCTACGCCGCCTGCTTGCCCTTGCGCTTGACGCGCGTCTTCGTCGCGATCGGCGGCACCGCGGGCTCCTCATGGCGACCGGAACGATCCCAGATCACGTCCGCCTCGGAGACGCCCTGCTTTGAGGCCTCGGCCTCGATCTCGGACCAGGGGAGCTGCGCCTCGGGGAGCTCATCCCATCGCGCGAGGTCGAGCGCCTCGAGCGCGCCCTCTAGCGCCGGTCCCCGGTGCTCCTCCGAGCGGAGCACCGCCCTGACTACCTCAAGCTGCTTATCGCTGAACCGGACGACCCACATGTGGCCTCCTCAGACCCACGCTCGATTTCAGGCAACGTAGAGTCCTACACGGACGGAAGGAAAAAGGCCTGCAACCGAGCGCTTAGGCGCTCTGGGGGTGGATCCGAACCGCCTCGATCCGGTTCTCTCGCACCGATTCGACCCGGATCTCAAAGCCGTCGGCGGTGATCTGATCGCCCCGCTTCGGCAGCCGCCCGAGCTCGCCGAAGACGTAGCCGCCGACGGAGTTGTAGGCGTCGGTATCGGCCGGGAGCTCGATGCCGCGGTCGGACAGATCGCCGAGGGAGACGTGGCCCCGCACGTACCAGTCGCCATTCGCGAGCTGCCGGAGCGACCCCGCCAGCGGGTCGGTCTCGTCCTCGATCTCCCCGACCACCTCCTCGAGGATGTCCTCGACGGTGACGATGCCAACGGTCCGCCCGTACTCATCGATCACGACGCCCATCGACGCACGCTGTCGCTGGAGCTCGGTGAGCAGGTCGTCGAGTGGCTTCGTCTCGGGCACGATCAGCGCGTCGCGGATCGCCGGCTCGATCCTCGCCTGGGGCCCCTCGGTCATCATCAGCCGCACCAGCCGGAGCGCATGGACGATGCCCCGGACACGGTCCGCGTTGCCGTCCTCGACCACGACCAGCCGGTTGTGTCCCGAAGAGGTGCACAGGTTGAGGGCGTCGGAGACGTTTGCGGACTGATCGACTGTGACCACGGCGGGAATCGGGGTCATCACCTCGCGGGCCTCCTGCTCGTGCAGGTGGAAGACCCCGCCCAGCATCCCCGCCTCTCCCGGGTCGAGATCCCCGCCCACCGCAGACTGCGAGATGAGCACCTTGAGGTCGTCGGTCGTCGGCTGGGACTCGAGCTCTGCGGGACGCACCCCGAACAGCCGGACGACGCCGTTGGACATCCAGGTGAGCGCGACGGTGAAGGGCGCACTGATCCGACGGAACCATCGGAGCGGCGCCGCGAGGGCTCGGGCGCTGCGCTCGGGCCGGGCGATGGCGAAGTACTTCGGGGCCTGCTCGCCGACCACGACATGGAGGGTCGTGGTCAGCGTGTAGGCGATCGCGACCGAGATCGCCACGGCGACGCCGTGCGAGAAACCGCCGAAGATCGGCTCGATCAGCTGAGCGACGGCGGGCTCGCCGAGGAAGCCGATGCCGATCGAGGCCATCGTGATGCCGAGCTGGCACGCAGCGAGGTACTCGTCGATGTGATCGAGCTGCTCGATGGCGGCGCTCGCCCCTCTGCTGCCCTCGGAGGAGAGTTGCTCGATCCGTGAGCGGCGACTACGGACGAGTGCGAACTCCGCCGCGACGAAGAAGCCGTTCGCCAGGATCAGCAGGAACAACAGGACCAGGAAGACAGCCGTCATCGTTCCTGCCTTGGATCAGTCGGCCGGAGCGAGGCCGGATCGATCACGCCCAATCGGGCGCGCGTACTTCGAGGGGGTTCGTCGTCGTTCACTGGCGACGAGCCAAGGCTACCGGACGCCGTGACGACCTTTGTGCCGCTTCTTGTGCCGCCGCTAGGCGACCTGTTCGACCTGCTTTGCCAACTCGAAGTCGTTCTGCGTCAGGCCGCCCTCGGCGTGCGTTGAGATCGCCACCTCGACCTGGCTCCAGGAGATCGCGATGTCCGGATGGTGGTTCATCTCCTCGGCGGGCGCCACCAGCGAGTCCACGAACTTGACCGAGCCGACGAAGTCGCCGCGGTCGAAGCTCTTCACGATGTACTCGCCCCGCTGGCGCCAGCCGTCGAGGCGCTTGAGCCGTTCCTTGATCTCCTCGTCACTCAGAAGTGCCATATTCGTGGGGTGCGAATTGCGAGCCTGGTTCCGTCGGCGACCGAGATGCTATTCGCCCTGGGTCTGGGCGATCAAGTCGTCGCCGTCACCCACGAGTGCGACTACCCGCCCGAGGCCGAGAGCAAGCCACACCTGACTCGGAGCCTCATCCCAACATATTCGGCGGCCACGAACGCCGCCGCCGGATCTACCGCGGGCCAGATCGATGCGGAGGTACGGCGTCTGACCGGCGAGGGACGACACCTCTACGAGCTCGACGAGCCGGCTATCCGCGAGCTGGACGTGGACCTGGTCGTGACGCAGGCGGTCTGCGAGGTCTGCGCCGTCTCCTATGACGACGTGGTTGCCGTGGCCGGCCGGCTCCCCACAAGGCCCGCGGTGATCTCGCTCGATCCGTCGAACCTCGGCGACGTGCTTGCCGATGTCCCGCGGCTGGGCGAGGCGACCGGGGTCGCCGCTCGCGCAGCCCGGCTGCGCGGCGAGCTCGAGCGGCGGCTGGAGGCGGTTCGCGCGGCCGTTGCCGGCGCTCCCCGCCCCCGGGTTCTGGCCCTCGAATGGCTCGACCCGCCCTTCATCGGCGGACACTGGGTTCCGGAGATGATCGAGATCGCCGGCGGCGAGGACGTGCTGGGCGTCGCGGGGGCCAAGTCGCGGACCGCGGAGTGGGATGAGCTCGTGGCCTCCGACCCCTCGGTGGTCGTGGCGATGCCGTGCGGCTGGGACGCGCTCAAGGCGCGCGCGGAGGTCGAGGCTCGCGCGGCCGAGGTGGCGGCGATCGGCGCGGACCGGGTCTGGGCGGTGGACGCCGCGGCCTCGTTCTCGCGGCCGGGGCCACGCCTGGTCGAGGGCACCGAACTGATCGCCCACCTGCTGCACCCGGATAGGGTTGACCCGCCGCCGGGAGTGACCTTCGAGCCGGTGCCCATCGGCGCACCGGCGGGGCGCTCCTAGGAAGGAGAGAGATGGGCCTCAACTGGGCCGAACACACCGTCGAGATCGCGGCGCCGATCAAGACCTGCTTCGACGCGATCACCGACTACGAGACCTTTCCCTCCTGGCAGAGCGCGGTGGTCGACACCGAGGTGCTCGACTGGGACGAGCATGGCCGGGGCAAGCGAGTGCGGCTGGTCGTCGATGCGAAGGTCCGCAAGGTCGACTACACGCTCGACTACCGCTACGACGAACCCGAGCGGATCGAGTGGGACTTCGTCGAGGGAAATGGCATCAACGACGCCGACGGGCACTATCTGTTCGAGGACCTCGGCGACGACCGCACGCGGGCGACCTACAAGTTCGGCCTCGAGGTGGGAATTCCGCTGCCGGGCCCGGTCGCGCGCCGGGCACACAAGTCCACGCTGAAGGCGTCTGTGGAGGACCTGCGGCGCGAGGCGGAGCGGAGGGCCGCATCGTCCGCCAGACCCCGAGCCGATCAGCCGTCGAGCGAGCCGCGGGAGGACGAGCCCTCGACCGAGCGGGAGGCCAGGTTCGCCGAGCAGGTCGGGATCAAGAGGCCCGAGCGGCGGGCGCCCACCCCACCACCGGTGGTGCAACCGGAGGACTGGGGTTCCGACGGGGCCCACTCGGTCGCCGAGCTGCCTGGCGCGCTGGTCGGCGAGGCCGCCTCGATCGGTCGCCGTGTCGCCCGCCGTGGGGTCCGTACGGCGCAGGACATCGGTGAGGGTGCCGCCGGCGCAGGTCTCGGGGCGGCACGCCGCGCGGTCAGGGCCGGGCGGGAGATGGCCGGTGCAATGATCAGGCCGTGGACGAGGTGAGCTTCGAGTTCGCGCGCGCGGGCGAGGACTTCCCCGACGGCCTCAAGCAGATCAAGATCGAGGTCAACGGCGTCGCACTGCCCGAGCTCGTCCGCGAGGCCGAGCTGCCCTCGGCCCGGGAAGACGAGGAGGAGGAGATGGCCGGGAACTACATCGGCCTCGTCGCCGGGTACATGCGCATCGACCTGGCCGGGCAGTTCCTCGGCGGCCAGGGGACGCCGATGTTCGAGGACTCGGAGGGGAAGACGGCGCTGCTCGGTTGCGGATGCGGCGAGGTGGGCTGCTCACCCCTGATGGCCCGGATCACCGTCACGGATGACACCGTGAGATGGGACGACTTCGAGCAACCCACACGACCGGATTGGGACTATGAGGGCTTAGGGCCCTTCACCTTCGAGCGCGCCCAGTACGAGCGGGCCCTGATGGCGATCGGCGACTAAGCCGCCACCCAGCCTCAGTCGCGGTCGCTGCGCGCTACGCGCTCGCGACCGCTAACGCGCCGCCGAAGGTCGCCGCGATCATCAGCACGATCCCGGCGAGCTCGAGGCCGAAGCCGACCCGGCCACTCATCTGGCGCTCGACGAAGATCACGAGCAGCGCGGCCACCGTCCCGCCTACCAGGCCACCGATGTGCCCGCCGACCGAGATCCCCGAGATCGAGAAGGTCAGCACCAGGTTGAGCACGATGAAGAGGCCGAACTGCGAGGCGATTTGCTCCATTCCGCGTCCTCGCGCGATCACGACGACGGCGGCCATCAGCCCGAAGATCGCGCCCGACGCGCCGACCGTGAGCGCATTGGGATCGATGATCAGCGCCCCGAGCGAACCGGCGATCAGCGAGACGAAGTAGATGCCCAGGAAGCGCGGCGTGCCGATGCCCGGCTCGAGGATGCTGCCCGCCACGTAGAGGACGTACATGTTGAGAAGGAGGTGGAGGATGCCGGCATGCAGGAAGCCGCCGCTGATCACCCGCCACCAGTCGCCGTCGGCGACGTCGGGACCGCGCAGACCGGCGTCGCTGATCACGCTGCCCCCGCCGCTGAACGACCCGGTCCCGCCGCCGGCGAGCTCGACGACGAAGACGATCACGTTGATCGCGATCAGCGCGATCGTCGCGGGCATCTTCCCGGCGGTGGGGCTGAAGGCGTCCTGGCCGACGCGGACCTTGGTGGTCTGCCGCGCGCACTCCGGGCAGCGCATCCCGACCGGTGTCGAGGTCATGCACTCGGGGCAGATCGGCCGGCCGCAGTTGGAGCAGGAGACGCCGGTCTCCCGGTTCGGGTGCCGGTAGCAGGTCTGGCGCGTCTGGGTGCCCGCCTCCATCTTCGCCGGCCAGCGTAAACCAGCGGGCTCCCCGGCCCGCCCAGGTCCTCGGGCTACTGAACGGTCGCGCTGAGCAGGATTGGCGGCGTCGGCGTCGTCCGGCCGGGGCGTGGCTCGCGGGTGACCATCACCTTGGTGCCGGGGGCCAGGGGACCGTCGACGGAGGTCATCGCTGCACCGCTGGCGTTGGGGATGAAGTTGGAGGAGGGCCGCAGGCTCTGACCCTTGGCGACCCACACCTGGTACACCTCGCGACCCTTGAGCTGGGCCAACCCGTGCAGGTCGAGCACGGAGGACTGCTCGCCGACGGCAAGGGTTCCGCCGATCCCCTGCTCGGCGACAACCGGCACCGTCCTCTCCCCCGGGCCGCCCGCCTCGTCATTCCCGGCGATCAGATAGCCCCCGACTGCAGCGATCACGATGGCAAGCCCGACGGCGATGGCGGGCCGCGCCAGCAGTCCGCGCCAGCCGCGACGCGGGCGGCGCTCCGGCGTCCTCTCCCGCTCGGCAGCGGAACGGTCGGCGTCGGCGCGGACCTCGGCCAACACCCGCTCGCGCAGCTCCACGGGCGGCTCGAGCTGCTCAACGGCCTCTCCCAAAACGGCGACAGCCGGGACCAATGCTTCCAGCTCGCGGGTGCAGCGCGCGCAGGCGGGCGCATGGGCCTCGACGGCCCGCTCCTCGCCCGGCTCGAGCGCCCCGAGCGCGAAGGCAACGAGGTCGTCCCTGTCTGGGTGCTCGCCGTTCACCAGGCCTCCGCCAGGGTCGCCCTGATCTTGTCCATGCCGAGTCGCATCCGCCCCTTGATCGTCCCGAGAGGCTCATTGAGCATCTCCGCGATCTCGGAGTGGCTGAAGCCGCCGTAGTAGGCGAGCTGAATCACCCGGGACTGGTCCTCGGGCAGCTCCTGGATCGCTCCGCGGACCTCGTGGGCGGTCTCCTTGCGCACGGCCTCGCTGTCGGTGAGCTCCTCTGCCGCATGACGTTCCAAGAGCTCGGCGCCGCCCGCCGCGAGCTTCGGCGAGCGACCGAACTCTTTGCGCAGCATGTCGATCGCGCGGTTGCGAACGATTCCCAGGGTCCAGGCGCGGACGCTGCCACGGGCGCGGTCGTAGCGGGCGCCGCTGCGCCAGATCGAGAGCAGCGCCTCCTGGGTGACGTCCTCGGCCGCCGTGCGGCTGCCGACGATCCGGTAGGCGAGCGAATAGGCCGCGCCCGCGTGGCGGTCGTAGAAGACCTCGAAGGCGAGCGGATCCTCCCGCGCGACCAGTGGCATCAGGTCCTCATCGGCGAGGCGCTGAAGCTCCGCGCGTGTCAAATCCGGTCCACCCGGTGATCTAGTTGGGTGCCTCCCACGCATGTGGCTACGAGGGGCACATCAATTCGGATCATGTTGGAGGAGCGCATGGAGGAAGCAAGTCCCGCGAGGCTCTATTGCCTGCTTGTCGGCGCGGTGCTCGTCATCGCCGGAATCATCGGGTTCTTCTACGAGGCGAGCTTCGCGTCGGGAGATTCGATCAGAGCCGACGACGTGTTCGGTGTCCTCGCGGTGAACGGCTGGCACAACCTCGTCCACATCTCGATCGGCGCCCTGCTGCTGATCGCGGCGGGATCGGCCGCCCGGGGCGTGGCTCTCCTCGTGGGTCTTCTCTACATCGCCCTCTGCGTCCTGGGATTCATCGCGACCAGCGACAACGGGATCGGCTTCATCGCGGAGAACGACACGCTGATCGATCTGGTTCCGGTCAACAACGAGGACAACGTCCTGCACCTGATCCTCGGGATCACCGGCGTGATCGCCTTCTACGCGTCGCGGCCGATGAGCCGGACAGCCGCAGCGACCTGACTTAGTCCAGACGGTTCCGGACCTGGTCTCGGACCTGATCGGCGATGTCCGAGACCTGGTCCGCGAGCCCACCAAGCCGGTTGGGCCGCTTGCCGCCGCGGCGCCTGAGTTCCACAATCACCAGGCCCCCGGCAGCGATCCCACCAGCCGCGATCGCGGCGGCGGGGCGAACCCAGTTGCGCGGATCGCGCAGGGAGCGCAACTCGGATTCCGAGAGCTCCTCGGCCCAGGCGGAGAGCTCCTCCGCGGCCGCCTCGGTGACCGCGCTGAGGGTCTCCTCCACCCTGCCGGCGACGTTCTCGGGCGGCTCGATCGGCCGCAGCGCGGAGCGCAGCAGACTCTCGACGTCGCGGCTCGGCTCAGCTGCCATTGGCGCCCATGTCTTCCTCGAGCTGCTTGATCGCGCGGTGGATCAGCACCTTGGTCGCTCCGTCGGAGCGGCCCAGGGCGCGGGCTATCTCGCGGTTGTCCATGCCGAGCGCGAAGCGCATGATCAGCGCGTCGCGGCGGTCGTCGGGCAGGTGCTGGAGGTGCTCCATGACCCGCTTCAGCTCCTCCCGTCCCTCGACGATCCGCTCGGTCCCGTGCGGCGCCGCAATCGGCTCGGTTTCCTCCAGGACGCGCTGCGGGCGACGGGCGCGGTCGCGGTGGTAGTTGGAGGCGAGGTTGTGCGCGATACGGATGAGCCACGGTCGCAGCGGGCGGCCGTTCGACTCCCGCCGCGCCCGCTCGAAGTGCCGGTACGCCTGGAGGAAGGCCTGTTCCGTGACGTCCTCGGCGTCGTGGTGGTTGCCGACCCGGTAGTAGGAGTAGGAGTAGACGTCTCGCAGATGATCGCGATAAAGCTGCTCGAAGGCACGGTCGAGCTCGGCCTTCGACTCCTCTCCTGGAGCCAGGCCCTTCTCCAATTCGGACACACAGCAAGCGTACCCGCGCTCATGCCGCCCGTCCTCCCGCGGCCGGTTCACGCCGCAGCCGCTCGGCCTGCCTGACCCGCGACATCCATTCGCCCGGCGAGATCTCACCTGCGATCAGGCCGGAAAGTCCGTCGAGCGCAGAACACCCCATGCCGGACTTGCGCACCGCCTCGGCGATGAGCGGCACCGAGTCGAGCGCCTCGGAGGCCTGACCGATGATTCCCGGGATCTGCTCCGCGGGCGTTCCCTGCCCGAGCAGCTCGCCGGCCCGGCGGTTGCGGCTTCCCTCGGCCAGGATCGTGGCCGTCAGGTCGCCGACCCCGGCGATACCCGCGAAGGTCTCGTGCTCGGCGCCCCTGCCTCGCGCATAAGCGACGCACTCCCGCCAGACCTGCGCGAGGGCGATCCCGGCGGCGTTCATGCCCTGCGCCTGCGCGGCGGCGCCGGCGAGCGCGGCCGCGTTCTTGGCCGCGCCCGCGACCTCCACGCCGATCATGTCCTCGGAGCGCTCGCAGACGAGACCCGCCTCGTCGAAGACGCTTCCGAGCTGATCACGGAGATCGGGATCGCGGCTGCCGAGCACCAGGGCGGCGGTCCCCGAGACCGCCTCCTTGGCGTGCGCGGGGCCGCCGAGCGAGGCGATGGCGCGGGCACGGACACGCTCGGAGACGTACTCGGAGGGCAGCGCCGCCATCGGCGCGACCATGCCCTTGCTGAGCAGTAGGACCGAGGCGCGCTGCCCGACTCGGTCGCCGATCGCGCCCACGGCTTGGGGCAGCGCGACCGAGGGGACGGCGAGGCAGACCAAATCGATACCCGCGAGCTCGATCTCGGCCGCCCGCTTGACCGTCAGGGAATCCGGTAGCTCGATGCCCGGGAGGTAGCTCTCGTTCGTGCGGGTCTCGTTCATCTCCTCGGCCCGCTCGGCAGTGCGGGTGCCGAGCTGCACGTCGAGGCCGCCTCGGGCGAGCAGCACGGCTACTGCGGTGCCCCAGCTGCCGGCGCCGATCACAGCCGCCTTGCGGAGCGGCGGCAGGCCGCCGAGCCACTCCCACTGCAGCTCGATCACCGGCCAGACACGGGCGCCGACCGAGTTCGCGAGCGCCGGAGACGGATCTTCGGTTTGGGGAAAGGTGAGCGCGCGCCCCATCCGGACCCTGACCTTCTTCGGGCGGATCTTCCAGCCACGGCGGACCCGCTCCGTGCCGTGGACGGCAACAGGCAGCACAGCAGCGCCGGTCTCGAGCGCGAGGCGCCCAAACCCGCGCTTCGGCCGGCCGAGCGAGCCCGTCCGATGCCGCGTCCCCTCCGGGAAGATGCAGATCGCGCCGCCGCGCTCGAGGACCTTGCGCGAGGTGGCAAGCGTCTCCTCGTCGGACTGGCCGCGGCGCACCGGATAGGCCCCGAGGCGGTTCAGGATCCAAGCCTGCCAGCGCTTCTCGAAGAGCTCGACCTTGGCGACGTAGTGGAGGGGGCGGCGCCAGGGGAGGGAGGACCCGATCACGAAGGGATCGAGGAAGCTGCGGTGGTTGGCGGCGACGATCAGCGGCCCCTTGACCCGGCCGTGCTCGCGCCCGATCCGCGCGAGCCGGAAGTAGACGAGAAAGCAGGGAACAAGGATCAGCCGCACGAGGAAGTAGAGCGGGCGGTTCACGCCGTGCTCACGCGTGAAGCGGTGGTAGGTGAGCAGTCTCTCCTCGTCCATGCCTGGCGCCTCGATTCGAACGGCACTAGATCGAAACACCGTGCCGCAGCCCAGTTACAGGGGGCGCGCCCTGCCCAATGGCTACCAGGCTGCCTTGAGAATCCCTGCCAGGTCGGACCGCTCCACCTCGCCGGGGGTCATCCGCGAGAGCTCGGGTCGCGCCATCGCCACCTCGACCACCTCCTCGATCCGGTTGCGGTCGGCCCCCAGCTCGCCGATCCGGCGATGCCCGGCGAGCTCGGCGATCCGCTCCCCCACCCCTTCCGAACCCGTACCCAGGGCTCGCGCCAGAGCGTCGACCTGCTCGGGCGCCCGGGCGCGCATCGCCTCCATCGTGTGGGGGAGCAACGCAGCGTAGGTCTCCGCGTGAGGAATGCCGAGGACTCGGACGGTCGACTGGCCGAGGACGTGATGGAGCGCGAACCCGGCCCGGTCGACAGCGATCGCGCAGAGGAGGGCGCCGAGGGCGAATGCGGCGCGGTCGCGCCGCTCGGGCGGCTGATCGAGTGCGCCGGCGAGCAGCCCCGCACCGCGCAGTGCGATCTCACGCGAGCTCTCGTCGGCGAGCGGGGTGTAGAGCGAGTCTGCCCCATGCGCCAGGGCGTTCATCGCCGTGGCACGAAGCTGCGGCTCAGGCGCGCTCGTCATCTCATCGGCGTAGCCGACGACCAGGGACGGCCGGACGAAGCCGGACACCTCGGACTCCCGTCCGACGGGGAGGCGATGGAAGCCCGTGATCGGAGCACCCGAGAGCGTCGTCGGGATGGCCGCGACCTCCGCGCCCGTGACCGAGGCGACCGCCTTCGCGGTGTCGATCACCCGCCCGCCACCCAGCGCGACCAGTCGGTCCGAGCCGACCTCGTGGGCGAGGGCCGACGACGCCTGGTCGACCGGACTCACCGGCACGAGATGGACGCGCTCGGCGGCCTCGACGAGCTCGGCGCCATCGGCGAGTGCCCGCTCGGTGGAGAGCAGTCCGAAAGCCGCCCACCCCTGGTTCCTCAGGGTCTCGACCGGCTCGGTGATCGGGCCGCCGTACAGGAGAAGCGTTCGCTCCTCGTCGGAGTGCTCGACCCACTCATCCTCGGACGGTGGCTGGAGATCGGTCAGGGGCAAGAGCCCGGAGTGGGACTCGAACCCACAGCCTCCTGATTACAAATCAGGTGCTCCACCAGTTGAGCTATCCGGGCGCCCTCGACAGGGTAGGCGGCGGGTCAGCCGATCAGGCGCGTTAGACGTCTTCCTCGTCGTCGGAATCGTCGTCGTCACTCGGGTAGAGCAGCTCGTCGATCGCGTCCGCGATGCACTCGCTCATCGCGTTCCCGAGCGTGTCCTCGTCGAGGGCGTAGTCGAGAATGAACTCGTCCGGCCCGATCTGGGCCAGTTCCTGCTGGCACTCCTGCGCCGCGGAGGTCAGCGACGACGCCGCCTTCGCGCGGTTCCGCTTGATGCAGTTCCTCATGTTGTGCTTGGCGCCGTAGCGCTTGCGGAACGCCTTCTTGCCCATGTCTGCCCGCAGCTGCGCGCACTGCTGGGCGGCCACGCTCGAGACCTGACCGCCCTGCCCGGCCGCCGCGCTCGCTGGCAGGGCGAGCAAAGCGGCGACCAGGATCCCTCCGATGGCGTACCTGGCTGTCACCCCGCGGATATCGGCACCGACCCGCTCCTTCCCAACCCGGAAATTCGGGACTTGGACGCCTGTCGGCGCGCCGCGTGCCTAGACTGGCCGCGTGCCGAGCTTGGAGAAATTCGGCGACTCGCTCAAGGATCCGGCCGCCGCGGCGGCGCGCGGAAAGTGGCTCGCGCGCGGGGCGTGGCTGCTGGCGGCCGCCGAGGTCGTGGTCGCGGTGCGCAACCACGTCGCGGACCGGCTCACCCCGAAGGAGCGCAAGCGCATGCTCGAGATAGTCCGCTCTTCCAAGGGTCGCCCCTCGAATCTCTCCGACCGTGAGCGAAAGGAGCTCCGTGCTCTGCTCGGCAAGGTCGAGGCGACCAATCTCGCGAAGAAGGTGGCGACCAGCCCCTTCGCCGGCCGCCTGAGGCGTCGCTGACCCGCGCGGGGCGCTTTTTCGCCCCTGTATGGCAAAAAAGCGCCCCGGACGACGACGGCCGCCCCGGTCTCCCGGGGCGGCCGTCGGCTGCCGTGCCTCGGAGAAGCTCTAGATCTTCACCGCGCGCGAGTCGAGGTGGATGCCCACCTTGCGCTTGACGCGCTGCAGCGCGTTGTCGACGGTCTTGGTGTCGCAGTCAAGCCGCTCGCCGATCACCTCGTAGGAGTGACCGTCGAGATAGAGGGCGAGCACACGGCTCTCGAGGTCGGACAGCACGCTGGTGAGGCAGGCGACGAGGCTCTCGAGCTCCTCGCCGGCGATCACCTGCCTCGCGGGGTCTCGGACCGCTGGGCCGGGCAGGACCTCCTCCAGCGTGGTCTCCGAATCCGGTCCCGCCGCGCCGGGCGTCTGGCTGAAGGAGACGTACTGGTTGAGAGGCGTGTGCTTGTTGCGGGTCGCTGTCTTCACGGCGGTGATGATCTGCCGGGTGATACAGAGCTCGGCGAAGCCGCGGAAGCTGGACTCACGCTCGGGCCGATAGTCGCGGATCGCCTTAAAGAGGCCGAGCAATCCCTCCTGCATGAGGTCGTCGGCGTCGCCGCCGAGCAGGAAATAGGACGAGGACTTGACGCGCACGAAGCGCCTGTACCGGCGCACCAGCTGGTCGTAGGCGTCGGTTCGGCCGTTCTTGGCGAGCGCGACGAGGAATTCGTCGTCGGGACCCGGGCCTGAGTGACGAGCGCCCTCTGGAACCGAGCGCCCCTGGACCACAGCATGCTCTTCGGTGCTTGGGGTAGGAACTGCCACAGCAACCTCCTCCATTTCGAGTGGGCCTGTGGCGCCCAGTTCCTCCCCTGAGGCGCCGGATGTGGGTGCTCCATCAGGCTCGACCTGAGGTTCACCCTTGTCTGGCGCAGCAGCCTAACGGCGGATCAGCGGATGTCAACCACCGTTCGGGACCGATGCAATTGCGGTTGCAGGAGGAGCGGCCTCCGCCACGAAGCCGTGGAGGTCTCGTTTCAGACAGAGGAGGAGAGCGACGATGGAAGCCATTACGCGCAGCATCGAGCCCGGCCGGGTGATCGGTGAAGCGTTTGAGACCTACCGGAACCACGCCGGCGCCTTGCTCGGCGGTGCGCTGATCGTGATCGGCATCTCGGCCGTGATCAACGGCATCTTCGCCACCACGGGCAGCCTCTTCCTGGTGGCCCTTGGGGTGCTGGTCAGCATCGTCGCCGGCGTGCTCTACGCGGGGTATGTGGTGAAGCTCGTCCAGGACGTCCGGGATGGCCGGCGCGACTTCAGTGTCGGCGAGCTGTTCTCGGCCGCCGCTCCCTACATCGGCACCCTCATTCTGAACGGGATCCTCGCCGGAATCGCGATCACCATCGGCTTCGTCCTGATCGTCGTACCCGGCCTGATCCTGATCACGATCTGGGCCGTGATCGCGCCCTCGATCGTTGTCGAGGACCGCGGTGTGATCGAGGCGTTCGGACGGAGCCGTGAGCTCGTGCGCGGCAACGGCTGGAACGTCTTCGGCGTGATCGTCCTCGCCTTCCTGATCGTGATCGCCGTGTCCATCGTGCTCGGCCTGATCGGCGCCGCTATCGGCGACGCCGGTCGCGTGATCCTGCAGGCGATCGGCAACGTGCTCACCGCACCGATCGCGGCGCTCGTGGCGAGCATCCTCTTCTTCGATCTCGGTGGCGGCCGGGGAGTGGCGACATCCCCCGCGGAACCCGCACCCGTGGAGCCGCCGCCCTCACAGCCGCCGCCCCCGCCCGAGGCGCCCGCCGCCTAGCGGCGGGCTACTCCTCTGGGGCGCACTCCTCCCCTCGGCTGCCGCCGATGCGGCCGAGGAGCTCGGTGAGCGTCCGCATCTCCTCCTCGTCGAGCACATCGGCGAGCTGGGTCTCGATGTCCGCGATGTGCCCCGGAGCGGCCTCCTTGAGCTTGGCCAGGCCGGCATCGGTGAGGATCGCGTAGCTGACCCGGGCGTCCTCCTTGCAGGCGCCCTTCCCGACCAGGCCCTGATCCTCGAGACGGTCGAGCAGGCGGGTGATTCCCGATGGCGAGAGCCGGAGCTCGTTCGCCAGGTCGATTCGGCGCATGCCCTCCTCTCCGGCTCGCGAGAGGAGGAGCAGGCATCCGTAGTCATTGATCGTCAACCCGTGCTTGTCGACGAGCGAGGCGCTCAGCTCGCGGGTGAGCGTGGCGTAGGCCGCGGCCAGATTCGCGAAGACATCGGTCGACGGAAGTGTTTTAGTTGTCAACTGTTGTGTACTCAAACTTCTGCGCTACACTGTTTGACGAATCAAGTAAAGCTTAGCCCCCGCAAAGGAGACATTCAAATGGCCACAGCACAAGCAGAGTCAACCATCCCTGCAGGCACCTGGCAATCCGATCCGGTTCACTCGAGCGTCGGATTCGCGGTCAAGCACGTCGTCGGCACCTTCCGCGGCAGCTTCAACGAGTTCAGCGCGACGCTGAGCGACACCGAGCGAACGCCGAAGCTCTCCGGTCGCGCGAAGGTGGAGAGCGTTCACGTCAGCGACGAGAAGCTCTACTCGCACCTGCTCTCGCCGGAGTTCTTCGACGCCGAGCAGCACCCCGAGATCATCTTCGAGTCGAACGGCATCGCGGTCGATGGCGACCAGCTGGCCGTCGACGGCGAGCTGACCGTCAAGGGCATCACCAAGTCCGTCACCGCTCGCGGCGAGATCGCCGGCCCCGCGCCGGGCCCGGCCGACACCGAGAGAGTCGGGATCGACCTCGAGACCATCGTCGACCGCCACGATTTCGGCCTGGACTGGCAGATGGACCTGCCCGGCGGCGGAAAGACCCTGGGCGACGACGTGACTCTGACGGTGCACGTCGAGCTCATCAAAGGCTGATGATGAGGGTGCTCGGGATCTCCGGCAGCCTTCGCCGGGACTCCCACAACTCGACGCTCCTGCGGGCGGCGGCGGAGCTGTTGCCGCCCTCCGCGGAGCTCGAGGTCTTCGACGGCTTAAAGGCGGTCGAGCCCTATGACGAGGACGACGATGCCGGCCAGGGCCCGGCTGGAGCACGTCGGCTGCGCGAGTCGATCGAGTCCGCGGACGCCATCCTGATCGCCGCCCCTGAGTACAACTCCTCGATCCCGGGCCAGCTCAAGAACGCGCTCGACTGGGCCTCGCGACCCAAGGGCGCAAACGCCCTCTGGCGCAAGCCCGTCGCGGTCGTCGGCGCCAGCACGGGCATGTTCGGCGCGGTCTGGTCGCAGGCGGAGACCCGCAAGGCCCTGAGCGCGAGCGGCGCGCGGGTGATCGAGACCGACTTGCCCGTCGCCCACGCCGGCGAGGCCTTCAACGACGGACGTCTCGCCGACATCGAACTGCGCGAGCGCTACGTCGAGATCCTCGACGAGCTCCTCGCCCTCGCTGAGCAGGTCGGCGAGCCGGCGCGGATCGCGGCCTAGCCTCGCTGACGGCGGGCCTCGAAGAGGATCACCGCCGCGGCGACCGAGGCGTTCAGCGAATCCACTCGTCCGGCGACGGGGATCGAGATCAGCTCGTCGCAATTGTCTGCCACCCTCGGACGCAGACCGCTCCCCTCGGAACCGAGCACGAGCACGGCGCGGCCCGACCAGTCGACCTCCGTGTAGGTGCGGTCGGCCTCGGGTGCCGCGCCGTAGACCCACGCGTTGCTCTCCTTCGCCTCGGCGAGCCAATCCGCGACATTTCGCACCCTGGCCACCGGCAGGTGCTCGACCGCGCCGGCGGAGGCCTTGCAGGCCGCCGGCGTAATGGAGGCCGCGCGGCGCTCCGGGATCACCACGCCCCCCGTCCCGGCGACCTCAGCCGCCCGGCAGACCGCGCCGAGGTTGTGCGGATCCTGCACCTGATCCAGCACGACGACGAGCGCGTCCTCGGGCTCCAGCAGGCTCGCCGGATCGGCGTACGGGTACGGATCCACCTCCGCCACGACGCCCTGGTGATCCGGGGAGCCGCAGAGATCCTCGAGCTCCTCCGCGGATGTCTCCGGCGCCCGCCAGACGTGGTGGACGCGACGCCTCCCCCGCTCGGCCTCCGCGACCGGGCGTCGGCCGTAGATCCGCTCGGTGGTCACAGCGGGAATTTCGAGCGGTTAACCGCGCTATACGCGGAAAACCGCTCGAGATCGGATTTCATCGACGCCGGACGAGCCGGGCGCCGCCGGCCTCGTCGCGGACCTCCCAGCCCATGCCGGCGAGCTCGTCGCGCAGCTCATCGGCGCGGTCGTAGTCTTTGGCCGCGCGGGCCTTCTCCCGCTCCTCGAGCAGGGCGAGCGCCTCGGCCGGAGCCTCCTCCTCTTCATCGACAAGGGAATCGAGCCCAAGGAGGGGCAGGAGCTCCGCAAGAACGTCGCGTGCGCCGGGCAACTGACGCTTGTTCCCCTCGGCGACGATCTCGAAGAGCACGGCGAAGGCCTGGGGCGTGTTGAAGTCGTCGGCCAGCGCATCGAGGAACTCCCGGCGCTTCTCGGTCAGGAACTCGTCCGGCTCGCCCGAGGGCGCATCACGGAGGTAGTTGCGGATCCGCTCCACGCGTGCCGCGGCCTCGGTGAGCTGCTCGTCGGAGAAGGCCAGCGGCTGGCGGTAGTGCCCGGAGATCAGGTACGCGACGACCGTCTGCCCCCCGTACCGATCGATCGCCTCCGAGAGCTGGAAGATGTTGCCGACCGACTTCGACATCTTCTCCTCGTCGATCTGGACCAGCCCGTTGTGCATCCAGATCTCAGCGAGCGGGACGCCGCGCGCCGCCTCGGTCTGGGCGATCTCGTTCTCGTGGTGGGGGAAGACGAGGTCGATCCCGCCGCCGTGGATCGCGAAGTCCGGGCCGAGCTCCGTCTCCGACATCGCCGAGCACTCGATGTGCCAGCCAGGCCGCCCCTTCCCCCAGGGCGAGTCCCACGAGGTGTCCTCGTCCTCCTTCTGGCCCTTCCAGAGCGCGAAGTCGAGCGGATCCTCCTTGAGCGCCGCCGTGCCGGCCTCCTCACCCTGGTCCATATCGGACGGATCCCGGTTGGAGAGCTTGCCGTAGGCGTCGAAGCTGCGCACCCGGAAGTAGACGTCGCCGTTCGCCTGATAGGCGTGGCCCGAGTCGATCAGCGACTGGATCAGCGCGACGATCTCCTCGATCGTGTCTGAGGCGAGCGGCTCGGCATCGGGCCGCTCGAGGCCGAGCGCGTCCGTGTCGGCCACGTACGCGGCGGTCATCTCGGCGGCGTAACGGTCGGAAGGCTCGCCCGCCTCCCTGGCGGCGTCGTAGATCTTGTCGTTGATGTCGGTGACGTTGATGACCAGCTTCGCGTCCAGGCCCTGGTGCTCCAGGAATCGCTTGAGCAGCGTGAAGACCACGTACGGGCGGGCGTTGCCGATGTGGATGCGGCCGTAGACGGTCGGCCCGCAGGCGTAAATCCCGACCTCGCCCCGGTCGCCCGCCCGGAGCTCGCGCGTCTCGCCGCTAAGGGTGTCCTGGATGCGGATCGCGCTCACGGCGCGGATGCTATTCGCGCGCCGAATTGCGCATATTCCGCGAGTAATCGGTTAAGAGGATGTGCGTGGGCGGGAACAACCGTTCGGGCCGGTACTCTGGCGGGGCCTTGACTGAGGTCTCGCCGGAGGGGCAGCGGCTGCACGAGGTGGAGGAGGCGTTCGCCTCCCTTCACGAGCGTTATCTGGGCGCGAGTCCGGGTTTTCACGCGAGCTACCGGATCGAGCTCGACGACCTCGGCCTGAGCTGGGCGGTCGAGCTCGACGAGACGCGCTGTGTGGTCACCGTCTCGCCGGAACGCGACCCCGACACCGTCATCGGCACGGACGCGGCGACCTGGCTCGAGCTCCGCGAGGGCCGGCTCTCTGGTCTCGATGCCTTCCGCTCGCGGCGCCTCTGGGCGAGGGGGAACCTCGACCTGGCCGTCGCCTTCGAGGGGTTCTTCCAGCGCCCGGCCGGCCGTCCCCCGCTGCTCCGCATCCACGAGGTACAGGCCGGCAAGGCCCGGATCTCGACGCTGACGGCGGGCGACGGGATCGAGACGGTGATCCTGATCCATGGCCTGGGCAGCAACAAGACGAGCTTCTATGAGACCGTCTCGGCCCTAACTCCCCAGCACACGGTCCACGCGATCGACCTGCCCGGATTCGGCTCGTCGTCGAAGCCGCTGCGCGCCCCCTACGACGCGGCCTGGTTCGCCCGTTCGGTCACCCGGTTCATGGACGCCATGGGCATCGAGCGGGCCCACCTGGTCGGCAACTCTCTCGGCGGGCGGGTGGCGATAGAGGTCGGCCTCCGCGAGCCCGGGCGGGTGCAGAGCCTCAGCCTGCTCTGCCCGTCGATGGCGTGGCGGCGCCGCAGGCACTTCGTCCCGATCGTGAAGCTGCTGCGGCCTGAGCTGGCGGCTATCCCGCACAGCTTGGGCGGCGCCCTGGTCCGCCAGCAGTTCTGGAGCATGTTCTCGCGCCCCGAGCGGATCCATCCCTCCGCCGCCGATGTCGCCGTAGAGGAGTTCCTGCGCACCTATCGCTCGGTGAACGCGCGGGTCGCATTCAGCGCCTCCGCCCGCCACATCTACCTCGAGGAGCCGAACGGCCCGCGCGGCTTCTACACCCGGCTGCGGGAGCTCGAGCCGCCGGCGATGTTCGTCTGGGGCGACGAGGACCCGCTCGTGCCGCTCGCCTTCTCCCGGTACGTGAGCGACGCCCTGCCGAGCGCGCGGCAGGTGGTGCTCGAGGCGTGCGGGCACGTCCCTCAGGTCGAGCACCCGGTCGACGCCAACGCGCTGGTTCACGATTTCATCGGCCACGCCCAGGCGTCGGCAGGCGAGCGCGCGGCGAAGCGCCTTGGCCGGGCTGCCCGCCGCCTGCAGGGACGGATCAACGGCAACGGCCGTCCCAGCGCCGCCGCCCGCAAGGGCGACCCATCGGAGATCGCCACCGACGCCGCGGACGCGGCCGCCTAGCCGTTCACACGACCTAGAATCCGAGACATGCCAGAGAGCGGGGCCGGCACCGCCGCCCGAGAGCGGGAGAGGCAGAGCCACAACGGAGGAGATCCTGGGCATCCGCGCGAGGGCGGCCCCGGGCGGCCCTCCCTGCTGCGGCGCTTCGTCGACGAGCTGCAGAGCCGGTTGACGGCCGATCTCGACGATCGCGATCCCGATTTCATTCGCGAGAACCTCTCGCTCAGCTGGCTGATCGCAAGCATCTGGTTTCGCGGCGAGGTGCGAAACATGGAGCGGATCCCGGAGCAGGGCCCGGCGCTCCTGGTCGGCAACCACTCGGGCGGAAACATCACACCGGACACGGTCGTCTTCACCCTCGCGTTCAACACCTACTTCGGCGTCGAGCGGCCCTTCTACCAGCTGGCCCACAACCTCGTACTGACCTCGCCGGTGGGCCCCTTCCTGCGGAAGTTCGGGACCATCGCCGCCTCTCACGAGAACGCCCGCAAGGCACTCGACTGCGATGCGGCCGTCCTTGTCTACCCGGGCGGCGACTGGGAGGTGAACCGCCCGACCTGGGAGGCGAACCGCATCGACTTCGCCGGTCGCAAGGGGTTCATCAAGCTGGCGCTCGACGCGGGCGTGCCGATCATCCCGATCGTCTCCGTCGGCGGACAGGAAACGGCGATCTTCCTCACCCACGGCGACCGCCTCGCGAAGCTGCTCCGCCTGGACAAGCTCCTGCGGCTGAAGACGCTGCCGGTCAACCTCTCGCTGCCGTGGATCCTGAACATCGGCGATTTCCTCGGCCATTTGCCGCTGCCCGCCAAGATCACCGTGCAGGTCCTCGAGCCGATCGACCTGCGCGAGCGCTATGGCCCGGCGCCCGACATCGACCGCATCTACGCGGACATCACCTCGCTGATGCAGAGCAAGCTCAACGAGCTCGCCGCCGAGCGCCGCCTGCCCGTGGTCGGGTAGGGATCGGCGTGAGGATCGAGCAGAAGGCCACCGTCAACGCGCCCCGGCATCTCGTCTGGGAGTACGTCACGGAGCCGGCGAATTACCCCGTGTTCATCGACGGGCTGACTCGCTGGGAGGTCGCCGGCGACCGGCACAAGGGCCTCGGGGCCCGCTACCGGATGCTGATCAGGGTCGGCGCCGCCGACGTGGGCGGACTGATCGAGATCGTCGAGTGGCAGCCCGAGGGCGACATGGCCTGGAGCTCCGTCACCGGGGTCGACCAGAGGGGCCGCTGGCGGCTGCGCGACCTCGGGGACGATCGCACCCGCGTCACCTTCAGGTTCCAGTACGGCGTGGCGGGTGGCGGGATACCGGCGATGGTCGCTGAGCGGGTCGCCGCGATCTCGCTGAACCGGCGCTTTCGCGTCTCGCTGCTCAACCTGAGGCGAGCGGTCGAGAAGCAGGCCCTGGAGCTCGCCGGCGCGTAGGTCCCCTCAGCAAGTGAGGTGCAGGGCGGCCGCCGTCCGCCCAGGATCGAGCTCGCCGTAGCGCCTGACCGCCTCGTCGGTGCGCATCGCCTCGACCTCGACCCCGCGACTGCGCAGCTGATCCAGCACTGCCTGCGGGGGCTCGAGCCGACCGTGGGCGCCGCAACCCAGGATCAGCCGCTCGGGCAACTCGTTCATCACCTCGTCAAAGTCCGCGATCGCGAGTGAATGCCCCTCCCGCCGCCACCAGTCGGGCACGACCCGCTGCGGAAGCACGATCAGGTCGCGAGTGTGGCGTTGACCGTCGACCGTGAGCGAGCCGAAGCTGTAGTCGCTGAGCTCGGCCATGACGCAGAAGGTACTCAGTACGTGCGCAGCCGGCGACCTCCGGCGTAGTGCGTGCCGGCCGGCTCGCCGGCGGCGGCCTTCTCGGCGAGTCGCCGCTGGGCGAGCTCGTCGACGTTCGCGGCCTGCGCCTTCTCCTCGGCCTCCCGCTGAAGTCTGATCGCCTCCTCGCTCAGCGCCGCCGCGGCCTCCGCCCGCGCCCGCGCCTCCGCCTCCCTGGCCACCCGGTCGGCGAGCCTCCGCAGCCTCTCATCGGACTCCCGGCGGGCCCGCTCGCCCGCCTCGCGAACCCGCTCGTCCATCTCTTGGCGAAGCCGCTCCACCTCGGCCCGTTCGCCCTGCGCCGCCTCGGCGCGCTCCTCGGCGGCGATCGCCCGTTGCTCGGCCTCGTTGAGTCGGGCGTTGAGCTCGTTGATCTCTCGTTCGATCTCCCCGGCTCGCGTCTCCGCGCGCTGCCGGCGCTCGAGCGCGTCCTTCAGCGCCGCGTCCAGCCGGCCCATGCGGGGGTCCGGCTCGCCCGCGCGCTGCTCCGCCTTCTCCGCGCGCTGCTCCGCCTCCCGGGCGCCGAGCTCCGCGAGCTCGGCGCGCTGATGCGCACTCTCGAGCGCCTGGCGGGCCTTGGCGGTCAGCCCCTGCTCCACCCGCCTGGCGCGTTCGATCGCCTCGCTGGCCGCGGCTCTCATGCTCTCGGCGGCCGCCTCGGCGGCAGCCGCCTGCTCGCGGGCCTTCGCCTCGCGCTCACGCAGCTCCGCGATCAGTTCGGTCGCCTTGGCGCGAAACCGCTCGGTGGCGGCCCGGGCCTGCTCGATCTCCGCTCGGATCGGTCCTCCAGTCGGCTCAGTCGGCGAGCTGGCGCTCCGCGAGCTCGCGCTTCAGGACCTTACCCGTCGCGTTACGCGGAAGTTCGTCAATGAAGGCGATCTCGCGGGGGACCTTGTAGCGAGCCAGGTTCTGCTTCACGTAGCCCTTCAGATCCTCCTCGCTTATGTCCTTGCCCTCCTCCAGGACGACGAAGGCGCGCAGACGCTGCCCGAAGTCCTCATCCTCCACCCCGACAGCGGCTGCGTCTGCGACGGCCTCGTGATCCGCAAGCAGATCCTCGACCTCACGGGGGAAGACGTTCTCGCCGCCCGAGACGATCATCTCGTCGTCTCGCCCGTCGATGAAGAGCCGGCCTTCCTCGTCGAAGTGCCCGACGTCTCCTGAGGAGAGCAGCTCGCCTAGGTGCTCCTTGTCGCCGCCCCCCGTGTAGCCCTCGAAGGCGAGCTGGTTGCCGATGAAGATGCGCCCGGTCTCCCCCGGCCGCATGTCGTTGCCGTCCTCGTCGACGATGCGGATCTCGGTGCCACGGGGCGGCCGGCCCGCCGTCCCGGGGGCGGCGCGCATGTCCTCGGGCGTCGCGATCGAAGCCCAGGCGACCTCCGTGGAGCCGTAGAGGTTGTAGAGGTTGTCGCCGAACTCGTCCATCCACTTCGTCGCCAGCTCGCCGGGCAGGGCCGAGCCGCTCGCAGCGGTCACCTCGAGCGAGGAGAGGTCGTAACGGCGCTTCACCTCTTCCGGCAGGGACAGGATCCTCTGCATCATCACCGGCACGACCGCGAGCACGCGGGCACGATGCTCGGCCGTGGCGCGGAGAGTGTCCTCCGGGTCGAAGCGCGGGCGCAGGACCATGGTCGCCGAAGTGGGAAGGCTGAGGATGAAGTGCAGAAAGCCCCAGGAGTGGAAGAGCGGCGCCGCGATCATCGCCGTCTCCCCGTAGCGCCTCGGGATCTTGGAGAACAGGGCGGCGAGGGCGCTCAGCCCCTCGGGCTGGCTGCGCTGGGCGCCCTTCGGGGTACCGGTCGTCCCCGAGGTGAGGATGATGTAGCGGCCGTGCTCCGGCGGAGCCTCCAGGTCGTCGCCGTGGGCACCTGAGATCAGCTGTTCGACACTGGTCTCGGCGACTTCGCCCACCTCGTCCTCCCAGGCGACGTAGCGGGTCAGCCTACCCTTGATGTCGGAGAGCAGCTCGGTGAACTCCTGGTCGTAGATCATCGCCTTGGGCTGCTCGCGCTCCATCACGTCCACGAGCTGCGGCCCTGCGAAGGCGGTGTTGAGATAGAGGGCGACGGCGCCGAGCTTCGAGCAGGCCATCGTCGCCTCGATGAAGTAGCGGTGGTTCCGGCACATGATCGCCACCCCGTCGCCGAGACCTACCCCCTCATCGCGAAGGGCTCGCGCGAGCGCGTTCGAGCGGCGATGCGTCTGTTCCCAGGTGAGGGTGCCCGCCTCGTCGATGATCGCGGTGCGATCCGGATTGGTGATTGCGTTGGCCGCCGAGCCGAGTGCGGGCGACGCACCCCAGCGCAGATAGCGCTCGGCGACCCTCGCCAGCTTGTCGGGCCGCATCGGCCGGATCACGCCAACCTCGGAGAAGACCCGCAGCTCGAAGGCGGCGTCCCGGAGCATCGATGGCACCCGAGAGGCGATGCCAGCGAGTCCCTCTCTCAGCCCGTCCTGCGCCATTCCTCAGAAAGCTTATGTA
>DATFOK010000061.1:0-13656 GCA_035265665.1 Solirubrobacterales bacterium
TGCCAGCGAGATGATCCGGATCCCATGCTCTGCGAGGGCGGGCTGGATCTCCTCCTCGAAGCAGCGGGTGAGCCGCCCGCGCAGCTCGATCGTCCTCTGCCGGATCAGCCTGATCACGTCCACGGGCGCTATCGCGTCGGCACCGCGGGCGTCGACCTTCTGCTCGACCTTCTCGTGCAGGCCCGCGACGCGGACCATGAAGAACTCGTCGAGGTTGTCCTCGTAGATCGCGCAGAAGTTGACCCGCTCGAGCAGCGGGACTCCGGGGTCCTCTGCGAGCTGCAGGACGCGGTCGTTGAAGTCGAGCCAGGAGAGCTCGCGGTTGAAGTAGAGCGAGGGGTCGGAGAGATCCGGTTCCGCCGCGCGGGTGCGGACCGCCTCAGGTGTGACTGTCGCTCCTCCGTCCGCCGCCGGCCCAGTCGATTCCGTCCGTCGTTGGGCTAGCTCGTCGGTCACCCCCTAGACAGTAGCGGGGGCTTCTAAGCCTCCCGCACGGGATGAGTCGGCCCGCCTGCTGCGCGCTCCCGGTGGAGCCGCGCGTGCTCGGCTTGGGCCTCGGCCTGGCGGGCGGCCCGCTCGGCCGCCTCCGCCTGCCGACGGGCGCGGTCCGCGGCCTTCGCGGTACGCCGCGCCTCGCGGGCCCGCTGAAGGTGGGCGTCGACGGCCCGTTGCAGCCGCATCCAGGTCCCGGTCTTCTCCTGGCGCTTCCAGAAATCCGCGAAGCGGTCCTCGAGCACGGCCCGCCGGGCCTCGAGGTAGACCGCCAGTACGTCCAGCCCGCGGTAGGCCGTGCGATGCGGAGCCCGCGCCGCCAGCCTGGGATCGAGGTCGGGAGCATGTCCGGCCTTCCCTCTGACGGCTGCGGCATCGCGTTGCTGGAGCCTCTTCAGGTGGTCGCGAACGCGCGGAAGCATCACGTCGCAGTCGTGGATCTCGCCGAGGATGTCCTGGAGGTCTCGGGCGCGCCGCCGAGCCGTGTCTGCCGGTTTGCCGAACACGAACCCGGTCAGCTCGAGCACGTAGCGCAGCCGCTTGGCGGCGATCCGCATGTCGTGCTGCGCCTTCGTCTTGCCCGCGAGCGCGCGCGGTGCGAAGGCGAGCATCTCGTCGAGCCTGACCTGGACGATCCGGGCGGAGTTCTCACCGAGGGAGCGGCCCGGATCGAGCTTCTTGACCGGCTGCGCCTTCACGCCGGCACGCTCCTCGCCCCGTTGACGAGCTCATCCAGGCTCTCCCGCAGAGCCCCAAGGTGGGACTGCCCGACGAGCGGCGCCAGCTCCCGGTTAGCCTCCTCCTGCTCATCTCGGAGGTGGTCGATGAGCGAGGCGACGCCGCGGCGGTCGGGCGCCGGCATCTGGTCGTTGAAGGCGTGGAGAGTGGCGATCGCTACATCGCGGTCACGACGCTCGCCCAGGGCGTCCGCAAGCCGCTTCACCTCACCCAGGACCTCGCCATAGCCCTTTTCGGGGAAACAGGGCTCGAAGATCTCGAGCGCGGCACGCAGGCGGCGCGTCGCCACCCGCAGGTCGTGGACCCGCTCGATGTCGCCGGTGTCGAGGACGTCCTGGGCGTGCTCGGTGAGCTCAGAGGCGCGGACGCAGACGATCCGGGCCGCGGCCTCGGCGTAGGACTGCTCGGCGGTGAGGTCGGGGATTCGCTTGGCCTTCGCCACGGCAGGCACACCGTATCGCCGCCACAAGGGCGTCATTTGTTACGGTCGGAGCACGGCCCATTGCGGGCCCCCGGCAAGGGATGAGCCGGACCGATTAGTTTCGACCTCCCTCGCGGTCTATTGACAAACAGCCCCAGCAGGGCAGAGCGATGAACACCGAGACCCAACTCGCCATAGAAGCAAGCGACTTGCAGAAGTCCTTCGGCGACACGAAGGCCGTCTGCGGCGTCGACCTCGCCGTGCGCCGGGGGAGCGTCTACGGGATGCTCGGACCGAACGGCGCGGGCAAGACCACGACCATCCGCATGCTGGCGACGTTGCTTCGCCCTGACGGCGGCGAAGCCCGCGTCCTCGGCCACGACGTCGTCCGCGATGCCGACGCGGTTCGCCAGGTGATCAGCCTGACCGGGCAGCTCGCATCGGTGGATGAGGACCTGACCGGCCGGGAGAACCTGATCCTGATCGGCAGGCTGCTCGGCTACGGACGAGCAGAGGCCAAGGCCCGCGCGGATGACCTTCTGGATGCATTCGGGCTCGCTGACGCTTCGGGACGGCTGGTCAAGAGCTATTCGGGCGGGATGCGCCGCAAGCTCGACATCGCCGCCAGCCTCGTCGTCACGCCGGAGCTGATGTTTCTTGACGAGCCAACCACCGGGCTCGACCCGCGCGCCCGCAACCAGGTGTGGGGCATCATCCGCGCCCTCGCGGGCACGGGGACGACGATCCTCCTCTGCACTCAGTATCTCGATGAGGCGGATCAGCTCGCCGACGGGATCGCGGTGATCGATCAGGGCCGGGTGATCGCGGAAGGGACGCCTGCCCAGCTCAAGGCCTCCGTCGGGTCCGGAACCCTTCGGATTCGCCTGCTGGATCCCGAGCAGCGGCAGATCGCCGAGCCGATCATCGCTGGCGCCTTCAGCTGCGAGGTTCACTTCGAGGCCGATCCCGCGGCGCTGTCCGCGCCGTGCGGAAGCGCCGATCAGGCCGCCGAGGTGGTCGGCGAGCTCACGCGCCGGGGGATCGAGGTCGCGAACTTCTCCCTCGGCCAGCCGAGCCTCGACGAGGTCTTTCTCGCCCTCACCGGTCACACGGCCGAGGAGATCGCCACCGACGGAGAAACCGAGGTCGAGGAGGAGGCTGCGGCATGAGCACTCCCGAGACGCGAACAGTCGCTCCCGAGCTTCAGGAACCGGAGGTCGCGAAGGCGCTGGCATCCTCGCGCCCAGCGAAGGCCGGCCCCCTATCGGCCGTCCTCACCTTCGGCTGGCGCGGGATGCTCAAGGTGAAGCACGTCCCGGAGCAGCTCATCGACGTGACGATCACGCCGGTGATGTTCACCCTGCTCTTCATCTACCTCTTCGGCGGCGCGATCGCCGGGTCGACCGGCGAGTACCGCGACTTCGTCCTTCCCGGCGTCCTCGTCATAGCGGTGCTCTTCACCACCGTCTACTCGGGGATCGCGATCAACACCGACCTCACCAAGGGCGTCATCGATCGCTTCCGCTCCCTGCCGATCTGGCCCTCCGCCCCGCTCCTCGGTGCACTGCTCGGCGACATGGTCCGCTACCTGGTCGCGGCCACCGTGATCATCGTCCTCGGCCTGATCCTGGGGTTCCGGCCCGACAACGGTGTCCCTGGAGTCCTCGCCTCGGTCGGGCTCGTCGTGCTCTTCTCGTTCGGCGTCTCCTGGATCTTCACTTCGCTGGGCCTCGTGATGCGATCCCCGAACGCGACGATGAACGCGGGCTTCATGAGCATCTTCCCGCTCACCTTCCTGAGCAACGTCTACGTAGACCCGGACACCCTGCCGTCAGGCCTGGAGGCGTTTGTCAACGCGAACCCGATCTCGCACCTGGTCAGCGCCTGTCGTGGGTTGATGGACGGATCCGTCGAGGCCGAGAACCTGATCGTCGTGCTCGGGACCACCGCCCTGCTGACCGCGATCTTCCTGCCGCTGACGACCTACCTCTACCGCCGGGCCTAAGCCGCCAGCTTCTCCTCCGAGCCGTCCTGGTCCCCGTTCAGAAGGGTGAGGATGATTCCCTCCCGCAGGCCGCCCTTGCCGATCTGCAGCGGCTGGCCGAGCATCTGGGAGAACTTCTCGAGCAGGAGGACGCCGGCTGGGAGCAGCTTGACCCGGCGGGAGTCGAGCTCGAAGCGCTTGGCGACCTCGTAGATCTCGTCGCTGGAGAGCACGCGCACGGCACGCTCGAGCGTCTCGTACTCGAGCACGGCCCCGACCAGCGTCCGGAGGGAGGTGGCGCTGCCGCCGACCGCAACCGCCTGCTCGGGATGCTCGAGCTCGGTCTTCTCGAAGGAGTCAGAGATGTGGTCGCGAAGCCCGCGGATCTCGGCCGCCGACGGCGGATCCGACTCCAGGTAATCCTCGGCCAGGGACCCCGACCCGATCTTGAACGATTTCACCTCCGTGACGCCGTCCGGGACGGTGCCGTAGATCACCTCGGATGAGCCACCCCCGACGTCGACGACTGCGATGGAGCCGTCGACCGGATGGCCGAGCGACTTGGTCGCGCCGAGGAAGGCGAAGCGGCCCTCTTCCTCCTCGTTGAGTACGTCGACCTCGACTCCGGCGATCTCCTCGATCTCCTTGACGATCTTGTCGCGATTCTTCGCCTCGCGGATCGCTGCGGTCGCGACGGTCTTGATCACCTCCGCCCCCATCTCCTGCCCCAGCCGCACCTGGGTGTTCACCACGTCGGCGACCTCGGCGATCTTCTCGGCGGTGATCTTGCCGTTCTTCGACGCGCCCTTGCCGATCCGCGTGTAGGCGCGCTGCTCCATCACCTTGCGGAGCTGCCCCTCCCCTGGCTCCGCGACGAGCAATCGGGTGGTGTTCGAGCCGATATCGATCGCCCCGCAGAGCATCGCTTCGGATACTCGCAGAGCATGCGGATATGGCGGAGGAATGCGGGTTTTCGTCGGTCAGCTCGTCGCTTTGCGCGCCCGCACCCGCTCGACGATCCCCCACTTCGAGCGCTCCAGACGCTCCACTTCGAAGCCCTCGGCCTGGAGATAGTCGAGAGGCTCCCTGATCAGGTGGTCCGCCTGGAAACGCACGGAGATGGGATCGAGCAGCCGCTCGATTGCCCTGACCGGAAGCGAGGGGCTGCGGACGTGCTCGAGCAGGATCAGCTTCCCATCAGGTCGTAGGACCCTATGGGCCTCCGCTATTGCCTTCCGCGGATCCGGGATGGTGCAGAGCCCGAGCGTGCAGACAACGGTGTTGAAAGCCGCATCGGTGAAGTCCAGTTCTTGCACGTCGCCCTGCCGGAGGTCGACATCCCGGCTGAGTTCCTCAGCTCGCCTGCGGCCGATCGCGAGCATCGCGGGGCTGAGCTCGACCGCCGTGATTCTTACCCCCGGTGGGTAAAAAGGGAGGTTCCTCGCGGTGCCCGCAGCTAGCTCCAGGACCTCGCCCTCCGCCTGGGAGCAGACCCACTCGCGACCGTCGCCGAAGAGAATCCGCTCGAAGAAGGAGATCTGGCGGTCGTAGCGCGGCGCCTCCTTGTCCTGGATCGTCCGAACCCGCTCGGTCTCGGCGGCCAGCTGCTGGGCTTGCCCTTCGTCGCTCACGCCCCTCCTCATCCATCAAGCTAGCAACGGTCCGGCACAAGGCGGGTACTCTCAGCGCCGATGGAAGCCCGTGCGCCGTCGCTGCCGGTTGCGGCCCTGCCCCGGACATCATTCGTGCGGCGCGCTCGGTTCCTCGCCCGGCTCGGGATCGCCTGGCACGCTATCGAGGCCACGGTAGCGATCGGCGCCGGAATCGCCGCCTCGTCGATTGCGCTGATCGGCTTCGGTGCCGACTCGCTGGTCGAATCGCTCGCCGGCATCGTCGTCCTGTGGCGATTCCGTGATCGGAGATCACACTCAGAGGTGGCAGAGGAACGTGCCCAGCGACTGATCGGTCTGTCCTTCTGGCTGATCGCGGCCTACGTCGGTGTCGAGGCGGTTCGATCGCTGATCGGCGGCCATGAGCCCTCAGCCAGCTACATCGGCATCGGCCTGGCGGCGGTTACCCTCGCGACCATGCCGCCGCTAGCCGCCGCGAAGTCGCGGGTCGGTCACCAGCTCGGCTCGGCCGCCACCCGCAGCGAGGGACGGCAGAACCTCCTCTGCGCCTATCTCTCGGCTGCGCTCCTGGTCGGGCTCGGAGCCAACGCCGCCTTCGGCTCGTGGTGGGCGGACCCCGTAACCGCGCTCGTTATCGCCGGCGTGGCGATCAACGAGGGGTGCGAGGCCTGGCGCGGTGAGGGTTGCGCCGACGGCTGCTGTTAGCCGGCGGGCTGGACTCTCGCCCGGATGATCGCCGAGCCGGCCTGGTCGCGGACGCGGTGCGTCTCGCGGATCTCGACGTCCTCGAAGCCAGCATCCTCGAGCTCGCGGCGGAACTCGTCCTGGGTCAGCGCTCCGGCGACGCAGCCGGTCCATTGCGCCATATCCCGCCGCGTCGCCTCGTCCATGTCCTGATCGGCGACGATGTCGGTGACCGCGAAGCGGCCGCCGGGCCGCAGCACCCGAGCCGCTTCCCGGAAGACGGAGGGCTTGTCGCCGGAGAGGTTGATCACGCAGTTGGAGATGATCACGTCGACGGAGTCATCCGGGAGCGGCACCTCCTCGATCGTCCCCTTCAGGAACTCGACGTTTTCAACCCCGGCCTCGCGCTGGTTGCGGCGCGCCAGGTCGAGCATCTCGTCGGTCATATCGACGCCGTAGGCCTTGCCTGTATGTCCCACACGGCGGGCGGAGAGGAGAACGTCGATCCCACCGCCCGAGCCGAGGTCGAGAACGGTCTCGCCCTCGTACAGCTCGGCGACCGCCGTCGGGTTGCCGCAGCCCAGCGAGGCGAGCTTGGCGGCATCGGGAAGCGCGTCCTGGTCGCCGATCTCGTAGAGCCCCGCCCCAAACGTCTCGCCGCCACACGCGTCCGGGACGTCCGTCCCGCATCCGCAGGAGGCGACGGAGCCCTCAGTGGCCTCGGCGGCAGTCGACGGACCGCAGCAGGCAACTCGCCCCTCGTCCACCGAGCTCGCCGCAGCCGCGTATCGCTCGCGCACGACCTCACGAATCTCGTCTTTCTCGGTCAGTTCAGCCATCCGCTCAATTCCTCCAATGCCTCGGGGTTGACGTAGTAGTAGGCCCACAGCCCCTCCCTCTCGGAGCCGACGATGCCAGCCTCGCGCAGCACCTTGAGATGGTGCGAGACGGTCGGCTGCGAGAGGTCGAAGAGGGGAACCAGCTCGCAGACGCAGACCTTGCCGGCGTGCTTGCGAAGGACATCCACGAGCTGCATCCGGATCGGATCGCCAAGTGATTTGGCGACCACGCTCATCCGCTCCGCCTGCTCGCGCTCGATGTCCGGGTAGGCGACCGGCTCGCAACATGGCTCGCCGGCGGGACGCTTCTGCTTGGGAGCGAGCTCCAGATCGACGGCCATCTATTTACCTTAATCGATTGAATAGACGTTTGTCAACATTTACGATATGTGGTGGTGCCCGGCGCAAGCGAACACACTCGCCGCGTCAAGACCCTCAATGCGAACTGGGTCTCGGGACCCGAAGGCGAGGACGGTAGGTTCGAGGTCATGCTCGTGACCGAGGACGACGAACGCCACTTCATTGCGCCGAGCCCGACGTCCACCCTCGCCCTCGTGGCCCTCAGTCAGGCCGACACCGTTCTGCTCTGGGATCCCGACGGTCGGACCTTGATCGCGGCGAACCTCGTGGGCCAGATGCCATGGAGCGCCGCGTGACCGAGAACACGCCCGAGGTGCTGTTCGTCTGCGTCCACAACGCCGGACGCAGTCAGATGGCCGCGGGTCTGCTGGAGCGCATGGCGGGAGAACACATTCGGGTGATCTCGGCCGGTAGCGAGCCCGCCGATCAGCTCAACCCGGCGGTCGTGAAGGCGATGGACGAGATCGGGATCGACATCTCGGCCGAGCGGCCGAAGAAGCTCGAGGACGGAATGGTCCGCGAATCCGACGTCGTGATCACGATGGGCTGCGGGGACGCCTGCCCGATCTATCCGGGCAAGCGCTACGAGGACTGGGAGCTGGAGGACCCGTCGGGCAAGGACCTGGACACGGTCCGGCGGATCCGGGACGCGATCCGCGCTCGGGTCGAGGCCCTGACGGAGTCCCTGACGGACTCCTCAACGAACTAGGGCCTGGTTCGCAGGGAGGGCTCCCCGCCGGGGTGGGAGGCGTCCTCGAACTCGCGGAAGAGACCCGTCACCACGAAGGCGACCTGCTCGCCGATGTCGACGGCGTTGTCGCCGATCCGCTCGATCGCACGCGCGACCAGCATCATCGTCATCGCCCACTCGCGCGTGTCCTGGTCCTCGCCGACCTGAACCGCGATCTGAAAGCACTCCTTGTTCAGGTCGTCGATCAGGTCGTCTTGCCGGACCAGGTCCCGGGCGAGCTCCACGTCGCGGCCCTCGAAGGCCTTCTTCGCCTGCGAGATCATCGCCCGCGCCTGCTTCCCCATCCGCAGGATCCGCTCGACCATCTCGTCATGCACCGGAGCATCGTGACCGGTCAGCGGGATGACCTTGGAGATGTTCACGCACTGGTCCCCCATCCGCTCGATCGAGTGCATCACGTGGAGCAGCGCGGAGATCAGCCTCAGGTCGGTCGCCACCGGAGCCTGGGTCGCGAGCAGCGTGAGGATCTCCTGGTGGACCTCGAGGTAGCGGCCATCGATCCGGTCATCGTCGGCGACCACCAGCTGAGAGAGCTCGATGTCCTGGTGCTCGACCGCCTCGAGGGTCCGGTCGAGGCTCTGTACGACCATGTCCAAGCCCTCCAGCGCCCGCACCTCGAGGGCCCCGAGCTCCTCCTGGTAGTGGAGGCGCGTCTGCCCCGGCATCAGCCGACCTTCCCGGTGACGTAGTCCTCGGTCCGGGAGTCGGAGGGGGTGGTGAAGATCTTGTCCGTCTCGTCGTACTCGACGAGCTGCCCCCAGCGACTCTCCTCCTCGGCGTCCAGCTCCACGATCAGGAAGGCCGTGCGGTTGGAGACGCGGGCGGCCTGCTGCATGTTGTGGGTGACGATCACGATCGAGTACTGCTCCTTCAGCTCCAGCATCAGGTCCTCGATTCGGCCCGTGGAGATCGGGTCGAGCGCCGAGCAGGGCTCATCCATCAGGATCACGTCGGGGTCGACGGCGATGCAGCGGGCGATGCAGAGCCTCTGCTGCTGGCCGCCCGACATCCCGTAGGCGTTCTCGTCGAGACGGTCCTTGACCTCGTCCCAGAGGGCGGACGAGCGGAGCGCCCGCTCGACGCGCTCCTTGACATCGGGGAGTCCCAGCACCCGCGGGCCGAAGGCGACGTTGTCGAAGATCGACTTCGGGAACGGGTTCGGCTTCTGAAAGACCATGCCGATCCGCTTGCGGACCTCGACCGGATCGACGTCCGGGCCGTAGAGGTCGTGGCCGTGGTAGAGGCACTGTCCCTCGACGGTTGCCGACGGGATCAGGTCGTTCATCCGGTTGAAGCAGCGGATCAGCGTGCTCTTCCCGCACCCCGAGGGACCGATCAGGGCGGTGATCTCGTTCTCGTGGACGCCCATCGAGATGTCCTTGACCGCCGGCTTGCCGGCATAGCGAACCGTGAGCCCATGCAGGTCGAAGACGGTCTTCGCCCCCTGCCGGGCATGTCCGTGCGTGACGCCCTCGGCGACGCCCGAGACGTCGATCGCAGGCCCCCCACCGCGGCCAGTCGCCGCATCGGCCGCCCTTCTCGCTTGATCAGCCACTCGTTCCAACACTATCGACCGTCGCTTTCATCGAATTGCCCGGACCTTGCCTCACCTACCACTGCTGCTCGTAACGATTCCGTAGCCAGATCGCGAATGAGTTCATGGCCAGCAGCACGATCAGCATCAGGACCACGCCGGCCGCGGCGACCACCTTGAACTCGTCCTGTGGGCGGAGCGCGTAATTGAAGATCTGTACGGGCATCGCCGAATAGCCGCCGGACAGGGGCTGGGGATCGAAGGTGACGAAGGTCGCCGCCCCAACGAGCAGCAGGGGGGCCGCCTCCCCGATCGCGCGCGAGAGCGCCAGGATCACGCCTGTCGCGATTCCCGGGATCGAGGCAGGTAGGACCTGCCGCCGGATCATCTGCCATTGGGTCGCGCCAAGTGCGAGCGAGCCCTCCCTGATCGACGGCGGCACCGCCCGGATCGCCTCACGGGCGGCGATGATCACCGTCGGCAGGACGAGCAGCGAGAGGGTGAGAGCGCCGGCGAGCGCGATGAAACCAAGGTCGAGCGGCCCGCGGACGATGAACGCGAGTCCGAGGATGCCGTAGATGATCGAGGGCACCGCCGCCAGGTTCTGGATGTTGAGCTCGATCAGGCGGTTCCACCAGCGCTCCCTGTTCGCGTACTCCTCGAGGTAGACCGCTGCGCCCACGCCGATCGGGACCACGAACAGAACCACCCCTCCGATCAGATAGAGCGTGCCGATGATCGCCGGGCGGAAGCCTGCCTGCTCCGGGAAGATCGTCGACGGGCCCTCGGTGATCAGGCTGAGCCCGAACTGCGGCGCCCCCTTGATCGCCGACTGGACGATCACCGCGGCGAGGCCGAGCAGCGCGATCCCGACGGCTAGGAGGAGAAGCGCGAAGAAGAGGGTGCCTCGGGCCTTGTCGCCGCGCGGCTGCGCACGCAGGGAGTCCGCGACGGCGGCCTGGGCCCCGGCAGTGGCGAGCCGCGTCCGCTCCGTCATCCCGGGCAGGTGCGGACTCACTCGTAGACCTCACGGAAGCGCCGGACGAGCCGGATCGCGATCGCGTTCATCCCGAGCGTCATCACGAACAGCAGCGCGCCGACGGCGAAGATCGTGTCGTAGGTGATGGTCCCGGTGGCTATGTCGCCGGTCGCCGTCTTGCCGATGAAGGCGGTCATCGTAAGCACCGACGCGCCGGGATCGAAGGTCGCGTTCGGCGTGCCACCCGCGGCTAGCAGCACGATCATCGTCTCGCCGACCGCGCGGGAGAGCGCCAGGACGACCGAGGCGACGATCCCGGAGATCGCCGCCGGGAAGACCACCCGGGTCGCGACCTTGAGCTTTGTCGCGCCAAGGCCGTAGGCGCCCTCGCGCAGACCCCCTGGAACGGCTCGCATCGCATCGTCGGAGATCGAGGCGATGATCGGAACCAACAGGAGGCCGATGCCGAGGCCCGCGGCGAGCGCGAAGAAGGGCGGCGACTTCACCAGGCTCGGGACGACGTCCTGGATCTCGGGGCTGAGGAAGGTGACCGCGAACAGTCCGAGGGCGACCGTTGGAATGCCGGCGAGCACCTCGAGCACCGGCTTGGTCACCTTGCGCACCGTCGGGTGCGCGTACTCGGTCAGGTAGATCGCCGCGAGCAAGCCGATCGGCACGGCGAAGAGCAGCGCCCAGAGGCTCGTGCTCAACGTCCCGATCACGATCCGGAAGACACCGAAGCTCGGATCCGCCTGGGTCGGGGCCCACTCGTCGAAGGAGAAGAAGTCCCTCAGCGAGACTTCGCCGAAGAAGTCGATCGTCGGCGAGAGCAGCGAGATCACGATCGCGGTCGTGGTGATGACCGAGATCACGGCGCAGGCGGCCAGCAGTCCCTGGATGACCTTCTCGCCATAGCGCGGGCGAGCCGCCACCAGGGGCCTGGCCGGATCCAACCGGCCCGGGCCCCCAGTGGCAGCTGTCGCGCCGCGTGCTTCCATCGATGCTTGACCGCGGGCGCTAGCCCGTGGTCGTACCCCCTCCGCTACCGCTGGTCAGCGACTCGAGCTGCTGCTGGGACTTCTGCAGCTGCGCGTCGGTCATCGGGATGAACCCGACCTGCTCGGCGACCGCGCCGATGTTGTCGAGATAGAACCGGAGGAACTCGTCCACCGTCTCGTTCTGGAGCGCCTTGTCCGACGGGTAGACGAACAGAGGCCGGGACATGAAGTACGAGCCGTCCTGTGCCGTCGCCGGCGCCGGAGCGACGCAGCCGTTGCCGCCGTCGATCTCGAGCGCCTTGACCGTGCCCTCGTTCTCCTTGAAGAAGGAGTATCCGAAGTAGCCCATGCCTCCTCCGGCGCCGGACACGCCCGTGACCGTGGCGTTGTCGTCCTCGCCGATATCGTTGACGTCCGAGGTCCGCTGGGCACCCTCCTCACCGTTGACCTTGTCTGTGAAGAAATCGAACGTCCCGGAGTCGGTACCCGGCGAGTAGAGCGCCAGGTCCTCGTCGAACGACGGCTGCAGCCCCTCGATCTGGCTCCAGCTGTCGATCGTCGACTTCGGCTCCCACACCGACTTGAGCTGGTCGACCGTCATGCAGGTGACCGGGTTGTCGGGGTTGATCGCCACGGTGAGAGCGTCGTTCGCGACCTGGATCCCGTCGTAGCCGATCCCCTGGGCCTGACAGGCCTCCTCCTCGTCGGGCTCGATCGGCCGCGACGCGTCGGAGATGTCGGTCTCGCCGGCGCAGAACTTCTCGAAGCCGCCGCCGGTTCCGGAGGTGCCGACGGTCACCTTGACGTCCGGGTTCTCCGCGTTGAACTGCTCGGCGATCGCCTCCGACAGCGGCCCCACCGTGCTCGAGCCGTCGACGCGGATATCGCCGGACAGGCTGCCGCCGCTGCCCCCGTCGTCGTCGTCATCGCCACCGCAGGCAGCGACTCCCAAAGCAAGAATCGCCGATGCTGCCAGCGCGAACCACAGCTTTCTAGGCATTCTGGAATCTCCCTCTTTCTGGAGTTGGTCGTCGGCGCGGGACTCTCACAGGGAGCCGAGTGGATCTTGTTACCGGCGTGTGGCCGGGTTGTAAAAAGGATGTGAACCCGCGGTGAACCAGGCGGCCAGCCGGCGCGAGCCGTCAGGTCTGGGCGGAGAATCGGTAGCCGATGCCGGTGTGGGTGTGAATGAAACGGCGGCCCGGCAGCGCGCGCTCGAGCTTGGCGCGCAGCCGGCCGACGTAGACGTCGACCGAGCGATCGCTCTTCCGGTAGGGGCGGCCCCAGACTCGCTCATAGAGCTCGTCGCGGGTCATCACCCGCTCGGCGTTGTGCGCGAGCTCGGTGAGCAACTGGAGCTCGCGGACGGTGAGCGTCAGGGGCCTGCCGTCGACCAGTGCTGCATGGTCGGCGGGCCGGATCTCAAGCCGGCCGGCGTATACCGGGGTGAGGTCCCCTTCGGGGAGGCGGACCGTCGAGCCTCCCCCAGCGCCGTTCTCGCGATCCATGGGGTCGGAGCTTCGCGGCTCCCTCGGGAAAAGTCGTTACCGTCGAGTGAACTTCCGGTGAACGTGGCGTAACGCGCCGTTGCGGACGGCTGCTACGACGAGCGGAGGTCAGCGGCGAGCCCGTCCTCCGAAACACCTTCCGGCGCCGGCTCCGCAGCGATATCGGCACCGGGCTCGGAGATCGCACCGACGGGCTCGGGGTCGAAGCGGTAGCCGATTCCGAAGTGGGTGTGGATGTAGCGCCAGTTCGCAGAGTGGCGCTGCAGCTTCTGCCGCAGCTTGCGCACGAAGACGTCGACCGAACGATCGCCGTGCGCCATCGCGTATCCCCAGACCTTCTGGTAGATCTCCTCGCGCTCGATCACCTGCCCGTGCGCGTCCGCGAGCAGCTCCAGAAGCTCGAACTCACGTCGGGTCAGGCCGATGCTCTGGCCGCTGACGAACGCCTGATACTGGTCGGGCCGGATCTCGAGTTCCCCCGAGACCATCGGGCCGACATCCTCCCGCGTCGCGGCGCGCTTGCGCCGCCGCACGACTGCCTCGATCCGCGCCATGACCTCCTCCGGATGGGACGGCTTCGCGATCCAGTCGTCGGCGCCCAGGCGGAGACCCCTGACCCGCTGGGCAACCGTGGACTGCGTGGTGCAAACCAGCACGCCCAGGCCAGGGATCGCGCCGCAGACCCGTTCGAGAAACTCCCATCCCTGTGGGCCCAGGACGGTGATGTCAACCAGCAG
>DATFOK010000062.1:0-22533 GCA_035265665.1 Solirubrobacterales bacterium
TTCTGCGCCGTCACCGTGTCGGGGGAGACGCCGACCACCCGCGCTCCCGAGCTCTCATAGTCGGAGCGATGGTCGCGGATCCCGCAGGCCTGGGTCGTGCAGCCGGGGGTGTCTGCCTTCGGATAGAAGTAGAGAACGACCGGCTGGCCGCGAAGCTCGCTCAGGGTGACCCGGTTTCCGTCCTGATCCGGGAGCGTGAAGTCCGGGGCCTCCTGCCCTTCGGCCACCATCGTCAATCCTCGCGTCCGGGGTCCTGCCCGTCCTCGTCGGCATCGAGCTCCTCGTCGCCCTGCTCGAGCGCCGTCTCCGATACCGATCCGCCCGCACCGGGGTGGTAGTGGGTCTGGAACTGCTCGAGGAGCCGGTCGCGCTGCTCCTCGTCGACCGGGACCTCGTCCGAGATCCGCACCCAGTCGGCCCCCTCGAAGGCCTCCATGTTGAAGACCTCCTGGTCGATCGAGGCCGAGTCGTCCACGACCACGACCACCTCGGTCTGCGGGTTGAAATAGATGCCGGGGACATCGGTGAGCTCCTCGAGCTCCATCACCCGGCTCTCGGCGTCGCTTGCCTCCACGGGCTGGATCTTATTGACCGAGGTTTTCCAGCTCGCGGAGCTGACGCTCGATCTCCTGGTCGACGTCGAGCGGCTCCTTTCCCTGCCGTTGCCGGCGCTCGTTGCGAGCGACCACTAGCTGGCGGATCTCCTCGCGGAGCCCGCGGTCGGCGCCGAGGCTGGGACCCGCGGGCTCCGAGGCGAGCAGCTTCTGGACCTCCGCCTCGACGTCGAGTTCCTCGCGGCCCTTGGCGACCCCGCGATCGGATCGGGCCTGGACCATCTGCCGGATCTCCTCCTCGCGCACCTCGGGAGAGACGGCGTGGACTGGCCCCTGGGAGCTCTGCGGGAAGTCCTGCTCCAGCGCGAAGTCGCCCTTGCCGATCTTCTGCAGCGCGTTGCCGGCGCCCATCGCGAAGACCAGCGCCCCGAGGGGCAGCGCGACGAGCACCACGATGATGAAGACGGTGCCCACCTCCAGCGCAAGCAGGGGCATGGGCACACCTTAGAAGCCCCGCGCCCGTGCGTGGCTCAGGCACGCCCGACTGCTACCTGCGCTTGGCCGCCAGGCGATCCGGTACCCTTCAGAGAGACTGGCTGACTGACCAGTCAATCAGTCGCCGACTTTCAAACCATCGAAGGAGCAGGCATCCGTGGTTGACCTCACCCTCACCGACGAGCAGCAGGATCTACGCGAGCTCGCGCACAGCTTCGCCGAGAAGGACATCCGCAAGGTCGCTTGGGATTACGACAAGGACGGGACCTGGCCCCAGGACATCATCGAGAAGGCCTGGGAGATCGGCCTGATGAACACTCACGTCGCCGAGGAGTACGGCGGACCGGGTCTCGACTACCTCTCCGGCTGCCTGATCGAGGAGGAGATGGGCTGGGGGTGCTCCGGCATCGGAACCTCGTTGATGGCCAACGGCCTGGCCTCCGCGCCCGTCGGCCTGGGCGGCACCGAGGAGGTCAAGAAGAAGTACCTCGGGATGCTCACCGAGGAGCCGAAGCTCGCCTCCTTCTGCCTGACCGAGCCGGATGCCGGCTCCGACGTCTCCGGGATGAAGACCACCGCCACGAAGAAGGGCGACAAGTACGTCATCAACGGCTCCAAGTGCTTCATCACCAACGGCGGCTACTCCGACTGGTTCACGGTCTACGCCAAGACCGACAAGGACGCCGGCCACCGCGGCATCTCCGCCTTCGTCGTCCCCAAGGACGACACGGTCACGGTCGACAAGAAGGAGGACAAGCTCGGTCAGCGCGCCTCCAACACCGCGACCATCACCTTCAACGAGACCGAGATCCCGGCCGAGAACCTGCTCGGCGAGGAGAACCACGGCTTCAAGCTGGCGATGATGACCCTCGACCGCACCCGGCCGGGCGTCGCCGCGATGGCGGTGGGCATCGCGCGCGCCGCGCTCGAGTTCGCCTCCGACTACTCGAAGGAGCGCGTCCAGTTCGGCGTCCCGATCGCCATGCACCAGGCGGTCGCCTTCATGATCGCCGACATGGCCACCAAGGTCGAGGCCTCCCGCCTGCTCGTCTGGCAGTCCGGAGTGCTGCTCGACCAGGGCAAGCGCAACACGCTCGCCGCCTCGCACGCGAAGCGGTTCGCCGCGGACTCCGCGATGGAGGTCACCACCGACGCCGTGCAGGTCTACGGCGGCTACGGCTTCATCAAGGAGTACCCGGTCGAGAAGCTGATGCGCGACGCAAAGATCATGCAGCTCTATGAGGGCACCTCGCAGATCCAGCGCCTCGTGATCGCCAAGGAGCTCCTCATGGGCCGCCAGGCCGACGAGGAGACCCCGGAGGCGAAGGCCGCCAAGGCCAAGCAGAACGGCAAGGCCGAGGCCGAGGCGGAGAAGCAGCCCGCCACGGCGTAGCAACGCCGAACGTCCCGGAATCCGTCCTGTAGGCGGGGCTCCGGGACGTTCACAGTGAGTCCATGCCCCAGGCGGAAAGGCTCAGCGACCGCCTCGAGAGCTGGTTTCGCAGTCCCGGGCTGAAGACGGTCGGCAGCCTGACTGAGCTCTTCGGCGAGAAGAGCTTCGCGGTGCTCTTTGTGCTGCTGCTCGCGGTACCGGCGCTCCCGGTTCCCACCGGCGGCGTGACCCATGTCTTCGAGCTGATCGCGATCCTCCTCGCTCTCGAGCTGATCGCGGGCCGCAAGACGGTCTGGTTGCCGGAGCGCTGGAGGCGAAGGGAGCTCGGGCCCGCCCAACAGAAGAGGTTCGCTGAGGTCCTCGTGAGGCGAATCCGCTGGCTGGAGCAGCACTCACGCCCGCGCCTGGGTTTTCTGCTCACCCACCGGCTCAGCGGCGTGGGCTTCGGAGTGCTGGTCCTGGCCCTGACCGTGACTGCCTTCCTGGCTCCGCCGTTCACCGGGCTCGACACCCTGCCCGCGCTGGGGGTGGTGCTGCTCAGCCTCGGCCTGCTTCTCGACGACGCCGCGCTCGCCGTGGTCGGGGTGGTCATCGGCGCGGTGGGCCTCCTGCTCGTCCTGGTCCTGGGCAAGCTCGCCTACGAGGGTGCCCGTGGGCTGTTCTAGACGCAGGACTTACGCGTAAGCAGATCCGTAGACTCGCGGCGTGGCGAGAGGGCGGCCATCTGACGCCTTCGGGGGAGACATCAGGCGCCGCGACGTCTTCCCGCTGCTCGTCCTGCACCTGCTCGCCCGCGAGCCGGCCTACGGCAACCGGCTGATCGAGTCCATCGAGGTGATCACTCAGGGGGCCATCTCGGTGAACCCGAACACGATGTATCCGCTGCTCAAGGAGCTCGAGCAGCGCGGGCTTGTGGACGCCCGCTGGGAGCATCCCGATCGTCGTACCCGTCGCTTCTACTCGATCACCCCAAACGGGCGGCGCGAGTACAAGCGCCTCAAGGGCGAGGTCGAGCCGTTCCTCGACTCCGTGATCCGCTCCGTGTCGTTGATCAAGGGCGAGATCTATGGAGATTCCTCGCCTCGCGGCTGATCGGGCTTCCGCAGGAAGGAGCAGGACACCCCAACCCGGTCGAAGCCAAGCTTCTCGTACAGCTTCCAGGGCCAATCATCGGCGTCCGCGACGATGAACGTGATCTCGTGTCCGGCCCGGGACGATGCCTCCGCCGCCGCGAGCACCACCGCAGTGGCGAGGCCGCGCCCTCGGACCTCGGGCCTCGTTACGACCGTCTCGATCTGGCCGACCCCGTCCTGCTCGTAGAGCACACAGGCTGCGCCTCGCTTCCCGTCTGCTGGTGCGGCGAACCAGCGGCCGTTGGCGACCGGATCGAACCGGGCGTCGCGGACGAGCCGCTGGTCCACCGCGGCTGGGGTGAAGTCAGGGTCGGCCTCCGCGACTGCTCGCCTGACCTCCTCGACCTCCGCGCGAGCGACCTCGGCGGCGGGTGACCCCTGCCGGTCGGGCGACCGGCGCAGCACCATGTAGAGGTTGCGATCGACCTCCCAGCCGAGCTCCCTGAAGCGCGGCTCGAGCTCGCGCCCGCGACCCGGGTCGCGCGGCCCTACATAGCGATGGCGGAGTCCACGTCTACCGAGAAGTTCATCCGCAAGAACCGCCAGTTCGTCGGCTCCGAGCTCAAGGGACTCGACCTCGAGAAGGTTGTCTCGCCAGATCTCGCTGGTCCCGGGATTCAGGATGAGCCGGCCCCAGTCGTGTCGCTCGACAATCTCCGATGACAGACGCTCGATAGAGAGCTCGAACTCGACCAGCCGCCGTAGGAGCGCGGCGTCAGAGCTCGCGCTCATAGAAGAGCATCACCGGCCCGTCGGGGTCCCCTTCCCTGTTGGTGAAACCGGCGCTCTCGTAAAGGTGGCGGGCCGCCTCGTCGGTCTCGCTAGTGCCCAGGTCCATGTAGTCGGCGCCCTCCGCCCGCGCGGTCTCCATCGCCGCCTCGAGCAGCGCCCGGCCAAGGCCGTTGCCGCGCAGGTCGGGCACGACGTAGAGCTCCTCTAGATATGAGGCCAGACCGGCCGTGTGGACCCAGGGCCGGAAGCGGAGTTGCGCGAATCCGTCCGGGCCGTCGCCGATCAGCAGGACGATCATTTCCCGATTCCGGATCAGCTCGGAGTAGCGCCCCTCGAGCGTCTCCACCTCGGGGGTCGGCTCGTTGAATTCCGAGTTGAAGTCGTAGAGCAGGCGCGCCACCTGGGGGGCGTCGCCGGGCGTGGCACGGCGGACCGGCGGCGTATTCGGGCTTTCGGACCCGCTGGACGGCATCCACCCGAGCCTAATAGCCTTCGCCGGCCAACCGACCTCGGAGGAACCTCTCACATGTTCGTCTACAAGGCCGCCGTGCTGGGCGGCGGCACGATGGGCGGCGAGATCGCCCAGGTCATCGCCAACGCCGACATACCGGTCGTCGTCAAGGACGTCGAGCAGGAGTTCGTCGACGCCGCGCTCGAGAAATCCCGCGGCGTCACCAAGCAGCAGCTCGACAAGCTCGTCTCCAAGGAGAAGATGACCCAGGAGCAGGCCGACGCCCGCCTCGACGAGGTGATGGGACTGATCACCGGGACGACGACCTACGACGAGTTCGGCGACGTCGACTTCGTGATCGAGGCCGTTCCCGAGCGGATGGAGATCAAGAAGACCGTCTACCGCGAGCTCGACGAGGTAACGCCGGGCCACGCGATCCTCGCCTCCAACACCTCCTCCCTCTCCATCGCGGAGATGGGCCGCGAGACGCTGCGTCCCGGCAAGGTCGTCGGCTTCCACTTCTTCTTCCCGGCCTCGGTGATGCCGCTGGTGGAGATCATCAGCGGCGAGGACACCTCCCGCGAGACCGTCACCGCAGCCTTCAACTTCGCGCAGAAGATCCGCAAGCAGCCGATCACCTGCAAGGAGGTGCCGGGCTTCGTCGTCAACCGGATCCTCAACGCCGGCGCCGGCGAGGTCTGGCGCGAGCAGGAGGAGAATGGTCTCTCGATCAAGAAGGTCGACGAGGCGATCGCCGGGGCGAACATCACCCCGATGGGCCCCTTCTTCCTGATCGACATGCTGGGGCTGGACACGGTCCTGCACGTCGCCGAGTACCTGAACGAGTCGTATGGGGATCGCTTCTACGTCCACAAGGGAATGCAGAAGCTCGTCGCGGACGGGAAGCTGGGCGCGAAGTCCGGCGGCGAGGGCTTCTACAAGGACGGCGAGCCTCAGATCGAGGGCGACGCCGATCCGAACGGCGAGGAGCTCGCGGATTTGCTCATGCTCAAGACCTTCGTCGAGGCCTGCAAGGTGCTCGAGGAGGGCATCGGCACCGTCCGGGAGATCGATCTCGGGATGATGGCCGGTGCCGGCCTCGATCCGCGCCGCGGGCTCTTCCCGCCGTTCTGGAAGGCCGACCTCGAGGGCCTCGACACGATTCTCGAGAAGCTCGAGCGCTACAAGGAGTCACATGGGGAACGGTTCGCCCCGCCGCGGACACTGAAGCGCCTCGTCGCCCAGGGCAGACTTGGCCTGAAGTCGGGCCAGGGCTTCTACGCCTATCCGCAGGTCGAGGGCGAGGGGACGGTCAAGCTCGAGAAGCGCGGCCACGTCGCAATCGCCTGGCTCGCCAACCCGCCAATGAACGCGATCTCGCCTCAGGTAATCCAGGATCTCGACAAGGTCTGGGATCAGGTGAAGTCCGATGACGAGGTGAAGGCGATGGTCGTCTACTCCTCGCTCCCGGTCGTCTTCTCCGCCGGCGCCGACATCAAGGCCTTCACCTCGATGGACCAGGCGGCGGGCGCGGAACTGATCAACAACGGCCACTCGCTGCTCCGGGAGCTGGGCCAGAACCGCAAGTCCACGGTGGCCGCCGTCAACGCGATCGCCTTCGGCGGTGGCTGCGAGTTGGCGATGGCCTGCGACTTCCGGGTGGCGGCCCAGTCGGCCGTCTTCGGCCAGCCGGAGATCAATCTCGGAATCATCCCGGGCTTCGGCGGCACCCAGCGCCTGCCGCGACTGGTCGGTCGGTCGAAGGCCCTCGAGATGAACCTGAGCGGGGACGCCGTGCTCGCGCCCGAGGCCCGTTTCCACGGCCTCGCCGATGACCTGGTTCCCGACGAGGAGCTGTTCGATACCGCGGTCGCCTGGGCCCGCAAGCTGGGCGACCAGGCTCCGGTCGCCGTGGAGCAGATCAAGCAGGTCTCCTACAAGGGCGACCTGGACGAGGGGATCGAGGCAGAGAAGCAGGGCTTCGCGACCGCGTTCCTCTCGGAGGACGGCAAGGAGGGCATCTCCGCCTTCCTCGAGAAGCGGTCAGCCAAATGGCAGGGCAAGTAGCCCCCCATCAAGGCGGCTCCTCCGCTTCGCGTCCGGGGCCGCCAGACGAGGCAGAGCGGCTCGCGGCGCTGATCCGCGAGTCCGGCTCCACCGTCGCACTGACCGGAGCGGGGATCTCGGTGCCCAGTGGGATTCCGGATTTCCGCAGTCCGGGGGAGGGGCTCTGGGAGAAGGTCGACCCGATGGAGGTGGCGCACATCGACGCCTTCCGGCGCGATCCCGCCAAGTTCTGGAGCTTCTACCGGCCGAGGTTCCAGGTGCTCGGCGACAAGGAGCCGAACGACGCGCACGGGGCGCTCGCCGAGCTCGAGAGGCGACAGCTGCTCGACGCCGTGATCACCCAGAACATCGACCAGCTCCATCACAAGGCCGGCTCCGAGCGGATCGTCGAGGTACACGGCTCGATTCGCACCTCGAGCTGCCAGTGGTGCGGCGAGGAGTTCAAGCTGGCGGACGTCGAGGGCCTGTTCGACGAGGAGGGCGCCGCGCGCTGCTCGGAGTGCTCGGGGCCGGTGAAGCCCGACGTGGTGCTCTTCGGCGAGCTCCTTCCCGCCGACGCGATGGCGGAGGCGGAGTCGCTGGCCGCGGGCGCGGACCTGATGCTCTGTGTCGGATCCTCGCTCGAGGTCTACCCGGTCGCGGGCCTGCCCTCGATCACTCTCGGGCGCGGCGGTCAGATTGCAGTGATCACCCAGGGCCCGACGCCTTTCGACCAGGACGCTGCGATCCGGATGGACGGCGACGTGGTCGCCGATCTGGACACGGTACTCGCCGCCTTGGGAAAGTAGTTCCGTAGCAGATAGTTTTCTCCGTTACCTACGGTGCTACGGTTATCTCGATGGCGGTAGCGATCAAAGAAGAGGCACCAGAGGCCGTCAAGCCCGTCGATAAGTGTCCCGAGTGCCTGGCGGGCAACCTCGGCTGGCTGCTCACCCAGGCCCACTTCAACCTCGTCAGTGAGGTCGGCGCCGCCCTTGAGCCGCTCGGGGTCTCGAACCGTGGCTATCACGTCCTGGCGACTGCACGGACGGGCGAATACACCCAGAAGGAGCTCGCCGAGCGCATCGGGCTCGACAAGACCACGATGGTGGTCACCGTCGACGAGCTCGAGGAGAAGGGGCTGGCGGAGCGCAAGCCGTCGAGCACCGATCGCAGGGCCCGCGTCATCGCGGTGACCAAGGCCGGCGATCGCACGGTCGCACAGGGCCAGAAGATCATCGACCGGATTCAGAGCGACGTGCTCGAGAGCCTCCCCGCAAAGGAGCGAAAGGTCTTCCTCGAGTCTCTCGGCTCGCTGGTCAAGGACCGCCTTGCCCAGCCGGCGCCGGACGCGCCGCCACTGCGCCGCCGCGAGCCGCGCCCCTAACGACCGCGAGCCCCTAAGGCGGGGCCCACCCGGCGCCGACGGCGCAGGATTTCCAGTTGTCGCGCGCGCGGGTGTGTGACGAGACGCACATTAGATCATCACTAGATGATCTTGTACGAGATTATTTGCTACGGTTTTCTGCATCGAAGACTTTCCAAGCCGACCCGAGGGGGACCCGGGATGACAGAGATCGCAGCGGCCGACAGAACGCAGACCATCGCGGGGGCGCAGAGCGACCGCTCCCGATGGATCGCGCTGGTGGTGCTCTGCGTCGGAATGCTGATGATCGTCCTTGACCAGACGATCGTGAACGTCGCCCTGCCCTCGATCCAGGATGACCTCGGCTTCTCCCAGTCGGCGCTTGCCTGGGTCGTGAACGCCTATCTGATCACCTTCGGGGGGCTGCTTCTCCTCGCCGGTCGGCTGGGCGACCTGATTGGGCGAAAGACCGTCTTCATGAGCGGCCTCGCGCTGTTCACGTTCGCCTCCGCGCTTTGCGGCATCGCTCAGAGCCAGGAGATGCTGGTCGGCGCGCGCTTCCTGCAGGGGGTCGGCGGTGCCGTCACCTCCGCCGTGATCCTGGGCATGATCGTGACCATGTTCCCGGAGCCCCGGGACCAGGCGAAGGCGATCGGGGTCTACAGCTTCGTCGCGGCCGCGGGCGCCTCGATCGGCCTGCTGCTCGGGGGCGTGCTCACCCAGGCCCTGAGCTGGCACTGGATCTTCTTCGTGAACCTGCCGATCGGCGTGGCCACCGCGTTCGCGGCCAGCCGTCTGGTCGAGAACGATGAGGGAATCGGCCTGCGCAAGGGCGCCGACGCCCTGGGCGCGGTCCTGATCACCGGCGCACTCATGCTGCTGGTCTACACAATCGTCAAGCCGGCGGCCGACGACGGCTGGGGCGCGCCCCTGACGCTCGGCCTCGGTGCCGCCTCGCTCGCCCTGCTGGCAGGGTTCATCGCCCGGGAGGCGACCGCGCGCACCCCGCTGGTGCCGCTGCGCATCTTCCGGAACCGGAACGTGTCGGGCGCCAACGCGGTTCAGGCGCTGTTCGTCGCCGGGATGTTCGGAATGTTCTTCCTCGGCAGCCTCTACCTCGAGCGTGTGCTCGGCTATGGCCCGCTCGAGATCGGTCTCGCGTTCCTCCCGGTTGCACTCGCGATCGGAATCCTCTCCGTGGGGTTCTCGGAGCGACTGGTGATGCGTTTCGGCGCCAAGCCCGTCCTCTTGGTCGGTCAGGTGCTGATCGTGGCAGGCCTGATGCTGTTTGCCCTCTCGCCGGTGCAGTCGAGCTATGTCGGCGACCTGCTGGCCCCGATGCTTCTGCTCGGCCTGGGAGCGGGTCTCTCGTTCCCATCGCTGATGGGCCTCGCGATGTCCAGTGCGACCGAGCAGGATTCAGGCCTCGCCTCGGGCCTGGTGAACACCTCGCTGCAGGTCGGCGGCGCGCTCGGGCTTGCCGTGCTCGCGACCCTCTCGGCAACCAGGACGGACAGTCTGCTGGCGAGCGGGAGCTCGCCCGACGCGGCCCTGACCAGCGGCTTCCACCTGGCCTTCTGGGTCGGCGCCGGGCTGGTGACCGCGGCGATCGCGATCACGACTCTGGTCATTCGCTCGCAGCCCAGACTGGTAGAGGCGGAGCGCCTCGAGGAGCTCGAGCCCGAGCTGGAGGGCGAGCCCGCCTACTGGGAGGCCGCCTAGCCCAGACGTTCCTCGATCGCGGCCAGCTCCTCGAGGAGCCGGTCGCGGCGAGGACCCGGCTCCTCCCGCAGCGCGGCACGCGCGGCTTGGAGCCCGTAGCGCGCCTCGGCGTCCCTCCCCTGCTGGACGTCGAGGCGCGCCCTCTGTATCAGCGTCTCGGCGGGATGAACGTCGTCCCTCCCGGCGAGCACCGCCGCCACCCTTGACTGCGGGTCGACGTCATCGAGGCGACCCCGAGGCTGATGCGGCAATTGGCTGGCCTCGCTCCAGCGGCCCTCCGCGAGCTCGTCGCCGGTGCCATGCCCGAGGCGGATCGCAAGAGCCTTGGTGGCGCCGATCTCCTGGACCAGCGGGTCGCGCGCCTCAGCCCGGACGGCGTTGAGGGCACGGTTGATGATCCGGGTCGCGTCCCGCAGCTCCCTCGCGCCACGCTCGCGGCTTCGGAGAGTCTCCTTGAGCCAGTCTGACCCCGATGAGGGGTCAGCCAAGGGAACGCCGGTCACGGTCACCCGGGTGACGGGCACCTGCCCGGGCTCGTCCGGCGTGACCGGGCGCGCGCGCCGTCGGCTGCGCCGCTTCGGCCGGGGCACCTCGAGTTCCTGCACGATCATCACGCGCTCGACCTCGCCTTCGCGGACGAGGTAGCGGCCCTCCGGCAGTCCGATCTTGCCTGCCAGCTCGAGCTGGACGAAGCTCGCTCTGGTTATCGAGCCTACGCCGCTAATCGCCGCTTGTGCCGCCCTTGGCGGGCAGCGCGGCGTCCGACGGCTTCGCCGGAACCTTCGGATTCTGGATCTGCCCGAGGCGCTCGATCAGGCGCTGCCACTGCTCGGGCTCGAGGATCTGGCCGAGCTGCTTGATCGAGCTGCCCGAGGTCGTGAAGGGGTAGCCGACGTGAATGTGGTCGGCGTGGTCCCCCATCGCGAACGTGGGCGGCCCGAGCTCCATCAGGGAGATGATCTGCGACGGCCGCATCGTCCCCTGGAGGAGCATCAGGTCCTTGATCACGGCCTCGGTGATCGAGCCCGGGCCCTGGTGGCCGAGTATCGGGATCCCGTTGACCGCGGCGATGTCGACGGCGGCGCCGTAGGAGTGCGCAGAGACGTTCCCCGATGAGGTCAGGTAGGAGTGCCCGCACTTCAGCGAGGTGATCGTCAGGCGGTAACCCTTGGCGACCAGGTACTCCAGCACCCCGAGGATGCGGCGGTCGATCTGGCCGGTGGCGATGTCGTTGCGGCCGCAGGCGTAGGTCGAGAGCGCCGGATCGTTCAGCGCCCGCTGCTGCAGGGCGCCCTTAGACATCAGCAGGACCTGGCCGACGGACGGGTTGTCAGCGAACGGGTTCTTGTCGGCGGCGCGGTAGATCGCGGTGGTCTCGAGCAGCTTCCAGCCATCGAGGATCGGCTTGGGGTCGATGGTGGGAGCGCCGCGGCCGGCTGGCCGGATCGCGAAGTTGAGGTGCGGAGGCTGGGCGTCGCGCTGGCCGACGCGGCCGATCGCGGTTCCGCCGGTGACCTTGGAGCCGACCTTGAGCGGCCGGAGCTCCATGGTCTTCTGGTCGAAGGAGAAGCTCGGGGCGAAGGCGGACTTGAAGGTCTCGTAGCCGGGCACGGCGCGGCCGAGGAGCTGGTCGAGCTGACCGGCGACGCCGGGGTTGCCGCTGTTGCCCGAGCGCTGCGGCAGGGCGAAGAGGCGGCTGCGGAGCCCCTCGGTGTTCTGCGGGCCGCTCGTCTTGCTCCGCTTCGGCGGGGCCGCGCTCGACTTCGGGGGCGAGGCCGAGTTGTCGCCCGCCGACGCGGGCTGGGCCGGTGCCGCGTCCTTCGGGGTGCTCAGCTTGAAGTCCTTCGCCGAGAGCCTGTCCTCGCGCGGGACGGGGTGGACCTTCTCGATCTCACCGAGGTGGGCGTAGGTGTAGCGGTTGCCGTAGGCGTCCTGGAGGACGATGAACTTGCCGAGCTCCTTGGAGTTGCCCAGCTTCCTGATGACGCCGTCGTTGGCCGCGACGACGGGAGCGTTAAGGCTCGAGTAGATGTTGATGCTCCGCCGCTCGGCGTTCGAGGCGATCACGTCGGCGGCGTTCCCCGCGGCCTTGCGCTGGGTGGTGGAGCGGGCGAGTGCCGCGGCGTCGTTGATGTCGTCGGCGTAGCGGGCGTCGGCCGCGACCGGGAAGTGCGCGCCCTCGGTGAGGCCGGTGAGGGACCCGACCAGGGCGTCTGGCAGCTTGCCGTACTGGTTCGCGTAGAGCAGGACCTCGTCGACGTACCAATCGGCGTGGTTGTAGGCGAAGATCGCGGTCCGCAGGTCGTTATCCGCACCGGCGGCGTGCAGATAGCGGGCCGCGGCGCAGATGGCATCAACCGGGTTGTAAGGGTCTTTTCGTCCGTCCTCGTTGGCGTCGACCCCGTAAGCGGCCCAGCTCGAGGGGATGAACTGCATCCAGCCCATCGCGCCGGCAGAGGAGACGTTCAGGTTGGTGCCGAAGGCGGTCTCGATCTTGTTGATCGAGGCGAGCACCTGCCAGGGGACGCCGTACTCGGTGCCGCAGGACTGGTAGATCGGCAGCAGGAAGGGGGGGATCTCGAAGGAGTCGATGAGGAAGTTGGGCACGCCGATCGGGGCAGGGCCGAACTGCGCGACGGTCAGGCTCGGGTTGGTCGGGGCGGGAGAGCCGTCAGGGTTGCGGAGCGTGGGCTTTTGGATCTTCTGACGCTCGCCCGTGGCGACCTGCTTGGCGCCCTTGCCCTTCTTGTTCTGCTTTCCGAACAGGCCCTTCGCGCCGGCCCCGTCCCCGACCTTGACCTTGGACTTGCCGCCGCCAGAGCCGCCGGCGGTGCCGGTCGTCGTCGTGGTGCTGGACGTGGTCCCTCCGCCGGAGGTGGTCGTGCCGCCACCCGTCGTGGTCCCGCCACCGGTCGGCGCGTTGTACTCGTCCCCGTCGACGGGCCCGCTGCAGCCGGGATCCGCGAGGTCGACCAGGCCGTCACCGTCGTTGTCGGAGAGGTCGGCACACTGGGGAAGCACGTTGCCGCCGCCCGTCCCCGTTCCCGTTCCCGGCACGGTGACCGTCAGGTCGCCCGCCCCGACTGAGAGCGAGCTGGCGCTTCCCGCGGCAACTATCGCCAGGGCTCCGCCGAGAGCGATGATGACGAGAAGCTTTTTCCTCATTGGCAAGCCGATCTTGCCCGCGTAGCGCTGGGTCCTCCAGGGTCAGCCAGACGCAGCCTCCCTGCAGCCACGGGCAAGCCGGACGCTACTGATTCGCTACCCCCTTTGCAACGGGGAACCGTCGCGCAGGGACGCCTGCAGCTGTGAACCCTCCTCACGTGCGTGGGCAAGCGTATTTGACGGGTGCGGGGTGATTGTTGTGCGGCCATTGAGCGGTTCGCTGGGATAGTCGCCCGGCGCGGTACCGTGCCGAGACGATATGGACGAGGGCGGCGGCGAAGAGAGGCGCGATCCGAGCCCGGCGCGGGGGGAGAGCGCGCTCGGTGATCTCGCCCAGATCCTGGTCGAGAACCCCTGGATGCACCAGGCGCTACAGGTCGCCTTCGGCGTGCGTGAGCGAGCGTCCGAGGCGGGAACCGCCGTGATCCGAAACCTGAACCTGCCGACCGGTAACGATCTCGACCGGATCGCCCGCAGGCTGCGCTCGCTCTCGGAGCGCCTCGAGGAGGTCGAGGACACGCTCGATCGGCTCAGCAGGGAGGTCGCCGAGTTGCGCCGGGAGCGCGGTCCCTCGCAGCCGCGAACCTCGAGACGAGGTTGACGTCTAGCTCGCGAGGGCGGCGGCAGCGGCCGACCCCATGCGCTTCGCTGCCTCGGCCAGATCCTCGTCGCCGATCCGGCGGCGTTGACCGTCCGTGAACGTGTCGGATACCGCCAGCAGGCAGGCGGTGGCGACGCCCAGCCGGCTGCCGAGCGTGAACAGGGTCGCCGCCTCCATCTCGACCGCGGCCGCGCCGCTCCTCTGCCAGGCGTCGGCACGCCGCCGGGGTGGGCCGGCATCCCCCTCGCTGCTGTCGTAGAAGAGGTCGGTGGTCACGATCCGGACGGCCTCCGGCGCGCCCGGCAGCGCGCCGGCCAGACGGTCCGTGAGCTCGGGATCGGGCTCGGCTATCTCGCCGGCGCCCAGCGCACGGCTCGCGCCATCCTCCGCGAGTGCATCTCCGGCGACCAGCAGATCGCCGTGCGCGAGCCCCACGTCGAGCGCGCCGCAGGTGCCCACCCGGATCGCGCGCCGCACGCCCAGCTCGGCGAGTTCCTGGAGGACGATCGCGGCGCTTGGCCCTCCCATGCCGGTGGACTGCACGCTGAGCGGTCGCCCAGCTGGGGTAACCCCGGTGTATCCCCAGAGGCCGCGGGCGTGGTTGCTCATCCTCGGCTCGGTGAGCAGCTGCTGGGCAAGCGATAGAGCCCGCCCCGGATCACCCGGGAGCAGGGCGTCCTCCGCGTACTCGGTGCTCGGCCGGAGGTGGTGGGACATGGAGCGGGCACGCTACAGCCAGGTGATGAGCCGGGGTCCCGGGGTAGGCTTAACCCGGTTGGTGCTCGGATGGGATCGAACGCAAAGGCTGCGGCGAAGCGCTTGACCTCAGGTCGAGGGTCAGCCTCCCGAGATGCGCTGACCAAGAAGGAGCTCAAGGAGATCCTCGACTCGGTGTTGCGCGAGATCGACGTGGACCCCGACGACGGCCCGCGTCTGAGCGCGGCAGCCGCCCCGCTTCGGATCGAGTTCCCGGACCTGAAGCTGGTGCTGAATCTCTCGCGGGCCGACCGGGGTCGTCATTGCCTGCACTGGAACTTCTCGAGCCGCTCCGCCGGCAAGCCCAAGCTGCGCCTGAGCATGGAGTCCTCCGTCGCCAACCGCCTCTTCCAGGGACGCGAGAACCCGGCGATCGCGATCGCCCGCGGCCGATTGCGGACCAGGGTCGAGGACGCCGGCGCCGCGCTGCGCTTCTTTCCCGCCGCCAAGCCACTCTTCTCCCGCTATCGCCAGCTCGTCTCGGAGAAGTATCCGCATCTCGCCATTGATTGAGGGCGGGATTGACTTGGCGCCCGGCGGAGGCGTAATCTCGTTTCGCTCGAAAACTTCTTGGGCCGGCAGCGGGTCCGCGGTCCGCAGGTCCCCCGGCGACTGGGATCGGCGACAGGGCTCCGCGAGGCGTCTAGGCGCCGCTGGCCGACGAGGCGGGCCGATAGCCCGCAGGCGACGGGGTCCTGGGGCCCCGTCGCTTCGTCAGGGCACAGTCGGGGCCCCGCCGGCCGGAGGGTGCGGGTGAGCCCAGACGATCGCAACGACCAAGGCGCCGCCATCTCGTTGGCGGAGGCGAGCCGGCTCGCCGGCGTCTCGACCTCGACGCTGAAGCGCTGGGCGGACGAGGGTCTCGTCCCGATCGCGGACGGAAAGTGGACGAGGGCCTCGGCGGCGCAGGCCCGGGTGATCGCGCGGATGCGCGAGCGCGGCTACTCGGTCGATGCGATCAGGGAGGCGGCGAAGGGAGGTCGGCTCGCGTTCGGCCGAGCCGAGGACGTCTTCGAGGTCCCGGAGGGCACCTACACCCGTGAACAGGCCGCCGAGCTGACCGGGCTCGAGCCGGAGCTGGTCGAGCGGGTGATGACGCTGCTGGGCACCCCGATGAGCGCCGACGGGACCCTGAACGAGGAGGACCTGAGAGCGATGCGGCACTGCGCCGACGTCCTCGCTTCGGGGTTCCCGCTGGTCGCCTTCCTCCAACTGGTTCGGGTCTATGCCCAGTCGATCCGCCGCGTCGCCGACGCCGAGGTTCGCCTCTTTCACCTCTACGTCCACGAGCCGCTGATGCAGGAGGACGTTCCGCCCCTCGAGATCGCGGAGGAGATGGGAGGACTCGCGGCGGATCTGCTTCCGGTCACGGGCCCGCTGATGGAGTACATGCACAATCGCTACCTCCGCTTCTACATCGAGCAGGACGTGGTCGGGCACATGGAGGCCGACATCGGCGGGGCCGGCCGCGGGCTCGCCCGCGTGTCGATGACCTTCTGCTTCGTCGACCTGACGGGGTTCACCAGATACACGGAGGAGGAGGGCGACGAGGAGGCGCTCGACATGATCGAGCGCTTCATCGACACGGTGGAGGCGACCCTTCCCACCGAGGCCACGATCGTGAAGACGATCGGCGACGAGGTGATGGTCGTCTCCCCGGAGCCGGCGTCGCTGACCGAGTGGGCGGTCGGCTTCCTCGCGCTCTTTCAGGAGCGGCCACAGCCGCGGGTCGGGATCCACTACGGCGCCGCCGTGTTCCGGGACGGCGACTACTTCGGAGGCGACGTCAACCTGGCGCACCGGGTCGTCTCGCGGGCGCTCGGCGGCGAGGTCCTGGTGACCGAGGCACTGGTCGAGGCGATCGACGAGTCGGATTTCCTCAACTTCGACGCAATCGGCGAGGTCGTGCTGAAGGGCTTTCCGGACCCGATCTCGCTCTACATCGCTAAGCCGGCCGTTTAGCGCCGGTGCCGCCGCGCCTTGCGGGCCTTGCCCTTGGAGCGCTTTTTCTTCGCCTTCGCGAAGGAGCGGTAGCCGTATTCGCTGGAGACCGTGACCCCCCTGGCGTCCCGGCTGCTCTCGGGCGTGCCCACCACCGCCGCAATCCCGATCTCGCGGAAGCGTGCGCGCAGCAGGTTCTCCCGGTGGGGCGGGCTGTTCATCCATGAGGTGACCAGGGATCCGGGCGTGCTCAGGGATCCGCTGCCCCAGGCGAGGTTCTCGCCGACCTCCCAGGAACGCGCGCCGCGGGTGTAGCCGGCGGCCTCGATCCGGTCGACGAAGGTGACGCCCGCCGGCGAGGTGTGCTCGAAGTAGCGCTGGCTGATCATCTCGGTTGAGTGGCCGAGCGCAGCCTGCCGCAGGGCGGCGTTTGGCTGCACGGGCCGGACACCGTGGCCCGCGCGCTGCTCGTTGATCAGGCAGGCGATCGAGCTCTCCATCGCGCTCTGGCTCAGCCCGGACACCTGGAGGTTGGCGCCGGGGCAGGACGACGCCGAGGCGGGCGAGCCGTTGATGAGCATCCATGCGGCGACCATCGCGATCGCGGTGAGGGTCTTGCTTGACCTCGGCACATACACCGCATCGAGCGCCCGGCACGGCGCTCAACGAGTCCCCTACATATTCAGCCGCCCGTCCTTTACCGGTCCCCGCCTGTGCCTGGCCCTTTCGACGTTGTGAAGAGTAGGTAGAGCGGCTCCTAGAATCGCTCGCATGGCGGCCGATCAGGCGTTGTCCGCGCTCGCCGGCACGGTCCGGGAGAGCGGTCTGCTCGCTCCAGGGTCCCGGGGCGTCGTCCTGGTGTCGGGCGGCGCCGACTCCGCGGCGACCGCTGGCGGGCTGGTCGGCATGCTCGGCCCGGATGCCGTGAGCGCCCTTCATCTCAACTACGGATTGCGGCCCGACTCGGACCGCGACGAGGAGACCGTCCGCGAGCTCTGCGCGACCGTGGGCGTCGACCTCGAGGTCGAGCATCCAGTGCTGGGCGAGGGCAACGTGCAGGCCGAGGCTCGGGAGGCCCGCTACCGGGCCGCCGCGCGGCTGCGGCAGGCGCGCGGTGCCGACTGGATCGCCACCGGCCACACCCGCACCGACCTCGCCGAGACGCTGCTCTACCGGCTCGCCAGCTCGCCGGGCCGCCGGGCGTTGCTCGGGCTGCCTCCACGGCACGGCGCCGTCGTCCGGCCGCTGCTCTCGCTCGAGCGGGAGGAGGTGCGGCGCCTGGCGTCCGAGGCCGGGCTGCCGTTCCGCGACGACCCGACCAACGCCGAGCCGCTCTACGCGCGCAACCGGATCCGGAACGAGGTCCTGCCCGTGCTGCGGGAGATCGGGCCGGAGGCCGAGGCGACGATCGCGGAGACCCATGCGGAGCTCGCGGAGGAGGGGGAGGCGCTCGAGGGGATGGCTGAGGAGATACTCGCCGAGTCCGGGGCGGACGTCGCCGGTGCGATCGGACGCGACGCCCTCGACCCGCTTCATCCCGCCGTCCGCCGCCTGGCGCTTCGCCGTCTCGCCGAGCGGGCCGCGGGGACCGGGGTGGCACTCGGCCGGGCCCGCGCCGAGCAGATCTGGAGGCTCGTGAACGAGCCCGAGGGCGGCGTGGTCGAGCTCGGCGGCGGGGTCGAGGCCCAGATCGAGGCGGGCCACGTGCGCTTCACGACGGGCCCGGCGGCCGAGCCGGCGACGGCCACCCTCTCCGTACCGGGGGTCTGCCGCTTCGGCAGCTGGGAGGTGCGCGCCGAGCTCGCCTCGAGCGCGCCGCCGGCCGAGGGGCCCGACCTCGCGGTGCTGGATCCCGGGACGCTGGGCGGGTCTCTGGTCGTGCGCGCCTGGCGCAAGGGCGACCGGATGCGCCCCCTCGGTCTGGGCGGCAGCAAGTCGCTGCAGGATCTGTTCACCGACCGCAAGGTCCCCAGGTCTCTGAGGCACGCGCTTCCGGTCGTCACCTCGGACGGGCGGATCGTCTGGATCGCAGGCGTCGCGGTCTCGGAGGAGTTCGCCGCGAAGGCCGGCGCCAGGGAATCCGCGGTCCTGAGCGCCGCCCAGATCTCGACGTAGACTGGCGGGCAGTGAGCGAGGACGCGATCGGGGAGGTGCTCGTCTCGGAGGAGGACCTGCAGCGCCGGGTCTCCGAGCTCGCGGCCGAGGTGAACCGGGATTACGAGGGACGTTCTCCGCTGTTGGTCGCGATCCTGAAGGGCGCGGTCCCCTTCCTTGCCGATCTGATGCGGCAGCTGACGATCGAGTGCGAGCTCGACTTCATGGCCGTGTCGAGCTACGGGTCCTCCACGGACTCATCGGGCGTCGTCCGGATCCTCAAGGACCTGGACGCGCCGATCGCGGGCCGCGACGTCCTGATCGTCGAGGACATCATCGACTCGGGACTCACACTCCACTACCTGATGCGCAACCTCAGGGCGCGCGGACCGAAGTCGGTCGAGGTGTGTGCGCTGCTCACGAAGCCGGAACGCCGGCGGGTCGACCTGCCCGTTCGCTACGTCGGTTTCGAGATCCCGAACCGCTTTGCGATCGGCTACGGCCTCGATCACGCCGAGCGGTACCGCAACCTCTCCTACGTCGCGGCGCTGCGGGAAAACCCGCAAAGCAGCTAGATCAACGCTGGTACCCTCGCCCTAGATCCGGGGACGCCTACTTCGCGTACTGCCGGGCAAAGGGACCAACCGTGAGACGTTTCTTCCGCAGCGCTGCCTTTCCGATCCTGATTGTCGTCGTGCTGGCGTTCTTCGCGCAGCGCTTGATCAGCCCTGGCTCGGGCACCGAGACGCCCGACTACAACACCTTCATCCAGCGGGTCGACCAGGGGCAGATCGAGTCCGTCACCTGGAACACCAAGGACAACACCCTCAACGTCACGCAGACCGACGGGACCAAGTACGACGAGTCCTATCCGGACTCCGACTCCGCCCAGGCGGAGCTGCTCAACAACCTGCAGCAGCACAACATCAAGACCGAGATCAAGGGCAAGGGCGGCTCCAGCCTCCTCTCGCTCCTGACCTACATCCTGCCGTTCCTGCTCTTCTTCGCTTTCTGGATCTTCCTGATGAACCAGATGCAGGGAGGGGGCTCGCGGGTGATGAGCTTCGGCAAGTCGCGGGCGAAGCGGATGTCCGTCGACGCCCCGAAGATCACGTTCCGAGACGTTGCCGGGGCCGACGAGGCAGTGCAGGAGCTCCACGAGATCAAGGAGTTCCTAGAGAACCCGAAGAAGTTCCAGTCGCTGGGCGCGCGCATCCCGAAGGGCGTGCTGCTCTACGGTCCGCCCGGGACGGGCAAGACGCTGCTCGCCCGCGCCGTCGCCGGTGAGGCCGGCGTCCCCTTCTTCTCGATCTCGGGCTCGGACTTCGTGGAGATGTTCGTCGGCGTCGGCGCCAGCCGCGTCCGCGACCTGTTCGAGCAGGCGAAGCAGAACTCCCCCTGCATCATCTTCATGGACGAGATCGACGCCGTCGGCCGCCACCGCGGGGCCGGCATGGGCGGCGGACACGATGAGCGCGAGCAGACGCTGAACCAGCTCCTGGTGGAGATGGACGGCTTCGAGATGAAGGACAACATCATTCTGATCGCCGCCACCAACCGCCCCGACATCCTCGACCCGGCGCTGCTGCGGCCGGGCCGCTTCGACCGCCAGATCGTCGTCGACCGCCCCGACCGTAAGGGCCGCAAGCAGATCCTCGAGGTCCACACACGCGGCAAGCCGCTGGCGAAGCAGATCGACCTCGACGCGCTCGCCGGCCAGACCCCGGGCTTCACCGGCGCCGACCTCGCCAACCTGATCAACGAGGCCGCCCTGCTCACCGCCCGCTCGAACCAGCGGGAGATCTCGATGAAGGAGCTCGAGGAGGGGATCATGCGCGTGATCGCCGGCCCGGAGAAGAAGAGCCGGGTGATGTCCGAGAAGGAGCGCCTGGTGACCGCCTACCACGAGCTCGGGCACGCGATCGTCGGACACCTGCTGCCCAACGCCGACCCCGTGCACAAGGTCTCGATCATCAGCCGCGGTCAGGCCCTCGGCTACACGATCTCGCTGCCTAGCGAGGACAAGTTCCTCACCACCCGCGCCGAGCTGACCGACACGATGGCGATGACGCTCGGCGGCCGCGCAGCCGAGGAGACCGTCTTCGGCGAGATCACCACCGGCGCCTCCAACGACCTCGAGAAGGTGACCGAGACCGCGAAGCAGATGGTGATGCGGTTCGGCATGTCCGAGCGTCTCGGCCCGCGCGTGTTCGGACACGACCGCTCGCAGCCCTTCCTCGGCCGCGAGTTCTCGGCGGAGCCCGACTACTCGGACGAGGTCGCGCGCGAGATCGACGACGAGATCCGCCGCATCGTCGAGGAGGCCCACCAGACCTCCAAGGACATCCTCGGCGAGCATCGCGAGCAGCTCGACCGGATCGCGCAGATCCTGCTCGAGCGCGAGACGATCGAGGCCGAGGAGTTCATCGCCCTGCTCGAGGGCAAGTCCGAGGAGGAGGTCTTCCCGCCCGACGAGGAGGAGGCCCCGGCCGCCCCCGAGGCCGAGGCAGAGAAGGAAGCGGCCCGCGAAGGCCCGCGGCCTCGCCCGCAGCCGAAGCCCGGGTTCGCCGGCGGCGCGGCCGAGATGCGCCGCGACGACGCTTAGACGCCGTTCGCCGGTAGGGTTGGCGCGATGGCCGACGCGGCTGATGTCGTCGTCGTAGGGGCCGGGCTGGCCGGGCTGGCGGCGTCGCGCCGACTGGCCGAACTAGGGCAGGAGCCGCTGGTGCTGGAGGCCCGCGACAGGGTCGGCGGGCGCACCCTGAACGAGTCGATCGGCGAGGGCAAGATCGTCGAGGTCGGCGGCCAGTGGGTGGGCCCCACGCAGACGCGAGTGCTGGAGCTGATCGACGAGCTCGGGCTCGAGACCTTCCCCACATATGGAGAGGGGCGCAACCTGTTCGAGCGCCACGGCAGGCTCCGCAGCTACAGGGGCACGATTCCGAGGCTCGGCCCGCTGGCGCTCGGCGAGACCGGGCTGGTGATGGCGCGGATCAACCGGATGGCGAACGAGGTCGATCCCGAGCGGCCCTGGGAGTGCCGGCGAGCCGCCGACTGGGACTCCCAGACGTTCGCCACCTGGATGCGCCGCCACATCCGCACGCGCTCGGCGCGCGACCTGATCCGACTGGGGATCTGGGCGGTCTGGGCGGCCGAGCCCGAGGACGTCTCGTTGCTCCACGTCCTCTTCTACATCCGCTCCGCCGGTTCGTTCGAGGCGCTGCTCGACGCGGAGGGCGGGGCCCAGGAGTCTCGGGTCGTTGGCGGCACCCAGCTGATCTCGCTGCGGATGGCCGAGCAGCTCGGCGATCGAGTGCGGCTGGGGGCGCCCGTGCGCCGGATCGAGCACGGCTCGGGCGGAGTCGCGGTTCACCACGATGGGGGCTCGGTCCGGGGGCGCCGCGTGATCGTGGCGATGCCGCCGACCCTGACTGCCCGCATCGCATACGACCCCCCGCTGCCCGCGATCCGCGACGGGCTCAGCCAGCGAATGGCGCAGGGCAGCGTCGTCAAGTGCATCGCGATCTATCCCGAGCCGTTCTGGCGTCAGCAGGGTCTCTCCGCAGAGGTGTTGAGCGTGGATGGTCCGGTCTCGGTCACCTTCGACAACTCGCCGCCCGACGGCTCGCCCGGAGTGCTGCTCGCGTTCCTCGAGGGGCGATCCGCGCGACGGGCGAGCGCGCTCAGCCAGGACGAGCGCCGCCAGCTGGTTCTGGCCTGCCTGCGACGGTTCTTCGGCGAGCGCGCTGCCAACCCCGAGCGCTACATCGACCGGGCCTGGGCCAACGAGGAGTTCTCGCGGGGCTGCTACGGAGGCTTGATGCCGCCCGGCGCCTGGATCGACAACGGTCCCGCATTGCGCGCCCCGGTCGGCCCTATCCATTGGGCGGGCGCCGAGACCGCCTCGATCTGGAACGGCTACATGGACGGGGCGATCCGCTCGGGCGAGCGCGCGGCGGCGGAGGCGGCCGAAGCGGTCGCAGCCGGATCCCCCGGCCGTGCGGTCGTCGCCGGCTAGGCGAACGTCCCTACTGCCGTTGGCGGTCGCGACCTGGGCCGCCGCGGAGCCGGTCGCGGCCGGCGC
>DATFOK010000063.1:0-16945 GCA_035265665.1 Solirubrobacterales bacterium
CGCTCGGATCAGGTGCCCGCGAGCTGATCGATCTTCGCGGCGAGGATGAAGTCGTTACGGGTGAGGCCGGCGGCCGTCTGCGTCCAGGTCGTGAAGGCGGCCCGTCCCCACTCGAGCTCCATGCGCGGATGGTGGCTTTCCACCTGGGCTAACAGTGCGACCCGCGCAACGAGTCCGAACGCGCCACTGAAGTCGTCGAACGCGAACTCGCGCGTCAGGTAGCCATTCCCGTCGCGCTCCCAGCCCGGTACCGCGTCACTGAGCCGGGCGACCTCCGCCTCTGGGAGCCGTGGCGTTCCGGGCGGGTATTCCCGGCTGTGGTCGTTGAGAAGCTCGTTGACAAGCTCGGCGATGGCCGAACCGTACTGATGAGACGCCGACTTCCCGCTCCTGCTTTGGACGAGAAGCGGCCCTTCGCGTGGAATGCGGGAGACGGTCCCGCCCTTACCTCGTTAGCGCTAGTCCGGTCACGCGGGCGAGTGCCACGGGCCGACCTCGGTCCATGCATCCGGGTGCTCGATCCGAACCTTGCGCAGAGCCTCAGGACTTTCATCATCAGCAAGCCGAAGTTCGAACACGTTGCTTCCACCGGCGAGCTGCATATCTCCGTTGGCATCCAGGCAAAGGCCTGCAATGAAGGTGCTAGCGCTGAAGTCCGGTTCTGTCCTATCCATGGGGCGCTCTCCGTTTCCGGTATCTCTGTCGGCCACGGAAACTCTGACGCCCCTGCCGGACCTACTAACGGCCAACCGCCGCACCACCCTTGAGACGGGGGGCGCGAGCTTCAGGACCCCAGCCCCACTAACCGCCCGCGAGCGGCGTTACTGCAGTTCCCGATCAACCAGCCCTTGATTGCCGGCGACTCGTAAGCCCCTCCAGGACGACCTCGATGGCGGACTTGGACTTGCGGGGCGCACTGCCCTCGCCGATCGCTTCGCTTGCGACGCGCACCTGTTGGGCAACTTTCCCGGTCCGCTCGGCGAGCATCCCGATGTTCTTGGCCGCCTCGCCGAGACCCTTCGTCGTTGCGCGCCCAGTACCGCGACTCGGCAAGTGGATGCCGGAGATCCCCTTGTTCTTCTTCCGAGTGAGGGCAACACCCGCAGCGACTCCCGCAAGCCCCGTTCCCGTCGCGATCAGCGGAGTCTTGAGCTTTTTCGCGGTGGACGTGACGGCGTTACCGGTGGCCTTGGCGCCCTTCGTCGTTGCATCCTTGGCCGCGTCGAGGGCGCCCTTCTGGTCCGACGAACTCGCCTTGCGCTTGGGCGTTCTTGAGGTCTGCGAACGGCTCGCGCTGGAGCGCGACTTCGCGGCCGTGCGACCGTTTCCCGACTTGCGCGCGTTTGACCGACCTCCCGAACTTGCACTCGACTTGCTCTTGGTTTGCTGAGCCATATGGAGATCCTTCCCTATGGAGATCCTTCCCCTCTGGGGTTCCAGGAAATGGCTACCCACCTTTCATGATGATCATTCGCAAATTGCGATTCTGTGCGTCTCAGGTTTCCCCAACTGACACACAACACCGCCGGGTTGTTCGGAGTAGGCGCTTTGGACGAGAAACGGCGCTACGCGTGGAAAGCGGCGGTTGACGCTGCGCTCCTGCTTCTCGATTCAGTGGGCGGGTCTCGTCACTCAGCCAGCGCCCGTAGCCGTACCGTCTCCGCTTGGAGTTCTTGCTCGGCCCTCCGGAGGCGCGCTTCAGACAAGACGCAATCCCGCTCCAACTCCTTGAGTTGGTCAAGACTCGCTGGCCGCGGACCGTACATCTCGGCCCGGTAGAGATCACGGCAATCGCGGTGGTAGCGGGCATCCGCTCTCAGTTCGTCCAGGCGACGCAGAGAGGTCATCGCCCTGACTGCTCCCCGTGGAAGGGGCGGTCGCCCGCTCGCATCCCTCGGGCAATGCGCCCCGGGGCTCCGATAGCGTGGCCAACCTGGCGATTGCCATCGGCGCGATGAAGCTCGCCGCGCCGACGTGCTGCCGGCTGGGATTGCTTGCTGGTCCTCATCTCGTCCTCGCTGGCGCGCTCGATCTCTCTCGGTCCCAGCGCTGGTCGATCCACTGAAGCCACCTCACGCGCGTCGCAACGAGCTCGTTTGCCCCGGACAGCCGCGCGTGGGCGTTAGGCGCGTCCGATGTTTCGAATGCTGCCTCGTACTGGCGGCGACGGCGCCCCTGCTCCGCAAGCGCCCCCTCCAACCGCCATACCGCGTCATCGTGTGGCGAGATCAGTGATCCTGCGCGGTTCGACTCGGACCGGTAATCCGAGGCCGCGGGCCAGTCCTCTGGCCGATCCGGCCGGGGTAGCCGTACCCGGGAGCGCCTTGCGGTGGCGGTTCCGGCCATGGCTGACCTCCTTCGCCCCCCCGGCCTTCACCGAAGGGGCGTCTTCGCTTTGCCTTGTCACTGCGGGGCAACGGACGGCCGCGTGCTCAAGGCGGTGTCGAACTCACAATGTACCATCTATTCATGAAACAATCTTCCGGAATTCTGATGCAGGGTTCTCAAGCGCCAGTCCCGCGCTGGGACTTTCTGACAAACCACGCCCACGTCCTTGTATGTGTGGCTCAGGACTCGGACAGCCGCCTGCGCGACGTTGCCGCTGCGGTAGGCATCACCGAGCGTGCTGCCCACCGGATTCTGTCCGAGCTCGTCGAAGAGGGCTACGTGCTGCGCGAGCGCCAGGGCCGGCGTAACCGCTACCAGGTCAAGCCTGAGCTTCCCCTGCGGCATCCCCTCGTCCAGGAGCGGGAGGTTGGCGAGTTGCTCGAAGTGCTTCTCGGCAGGGACGGGCGGAGTACGGCCCGACGGCAAGGCGAGCGGACTACCTAGCCGAACTGGGCTCGCTTCGCGCGAGAAGGAGACCGTGCGTCTTCACTGCCAGGCCTGGCGACCACGGTGGGCTCGGCGAAAGCTCTATCCCCAAGCGCGGGTGAGAACGCGAACGGCGTTGCCGGAGCAGATCTTCTCGGCGTCGGCCTCGCCATAGCGCTGCCGCAACTCGGCCTGCATGGCCGCCATTTGCCCGAGATGGCCGAGCCCAGTCAGCGCCGGTTTGATCCAGCCATCGAGGTCTGAACCGATGCCCACGTGATCTAACGACTCTGTGACCTCGTGAATGTGATCGATGTGGGCGCAGAGAGCGTCCACTGATGCCTTGAAGTCCGCCGTCTGCCTCCTCCGGAACGGGCCTCCACCCAGGATGTAGTGGGGGCAGAGAATGATCCCGATCAGACCCCGGCGCTGGGCGATTCGGCGGATGGTGTCATCGGAGAGGTTGTACTCCCGTCGGCGGAGACGTCGGAATCGGCACGCCTCGTGGGTAGCCAGAACCGGTATCTCCTTCTTCGGGTCGCGGCGATCCATCAGGTCAAGCGTGGCCGCGGTCGCTCGGGAGGACATGTGGGTGATGTCGAGCAGGATCCGATGTTCGAGCATCGCATCGGCCGCGATCATGCCGAGATCACTCAGGCCCTTCCGCGGCTGGGTGAAGATGAGCCGGTAGAGGGCGTCGGGAAGAAATGGGAGCGCCGGCGCGTTCGTCGCGATATCCCGCCAGAAGAGATGGGCCAGCGTGATGTAGGCCACGCCGTGCGCCGCCAGCTGGCCGACCGCGTTTCGGATCTCCTCCTCGGTGCCCCCGAGGTGGTAGCCGCCCTCCACGCAGTGGATCAACACCTTCTGGTTCGCTGCGATCGCAGCAGTGAGCTCGCTCGACGAACGGGCGACCGCGACACCCGGATCCGAGGCGATGCTGTCCTCGACCAACTGGAGCTGCTCTAGAAGGGCTGCGAGATACGTGTCATCGGGAGGGGCGCCGTAGCTCTTTGAGATGTCCATCTCGTCGAGCGGGTTGTGAAGCACCGACAGCAGCACACCGACGTCGCCTTCTCTCATCAGCTCGATCGTGACACCGGGTTCCCCGCTGGGCCCTTCGTAGTTGAAGAGGCGCGACAAAAAGTTCACGAAGCGCGCTCGCCACAAAGCATCGCGCCAGCGGAGAAACGCTTGATGGGCTGTTCCCTCGTTCCCGGGGACGAGGTGCATCGGATAGTGGGAGTGCAGGTCGATGAGCATGGCGATACCGCGGCTCGTCCCACCGGTGCTACCGCAAGGGCAAGCTCTCAGACGAGCCATGACGAGTCAACTGGGGCCCCCCGACGGAGATCAGGGTAAGGAGGGCGCTACTTCGCCAACCTGACGGATTTGAGTGCTTCCTGCCGGTCCGAGGTAATCGCGATGCGCCTGATCTTGTCGTCCTCGACGGTGATGACGGCGTAGGCAGTCAGGCTCAGCTCGAGCCCACTGCGACGTCCCTGCCCAACGGTCGAGGTGACGCACACGAACCGGCCTCGTCCAGCACGAATGAATTCGCGTGGCTCCAAGTGGAAGTCCCCGAAGGACTCCCAGAGATTGATGGTCCATTGCAGTGCTCCTGGGTGCCCCTCATGCCAGGTCGCGCCCGGAATGCCCGGATAGTCCTGGAGCTCGACGTCCTCGTGCAGATACCGAAACGGCTTGGCGTCAAACGGGTCATCGAGGTGCCTCTTTCCGAGACCGTTGAAAGCGTCGCACAGTTCGCGGAAGAGCCGAAAATCATCTTCGTCCAGCGCGTCGAACTCGGCGACTCTCCAGGCAAACCCCAGGGGAGCCAAGGAAACAACGCTCGCGACCCGGCCAGCCTCGTTCTGCTCGAGCACTTGCGCCGTGCCGTAGGACATGGTCGTCTCCTCCGCTCAACCGCTTCTCAGGGCCTTCTCCACCTCGCCCATCGTCTCTCAGTGCCACGCGAAAATGTGTGACTGAAGGCACGATCTGCGTGTGACATCCGTCACGATCGGAGCCCGACGAGAACCCCACGTAAGTCATCCTCGACCAGGATCCGGGGGAGTGCGTTGTCCTCGGCGTCCGGCCAGCGAACGAGCCGGATCATTCCGTCGGCGATCTCGAGCCCGGTCACGTCGCCGTCGGGAAACGAGCAGCAGCCGGTGTTGAAGTAGCAGGGAGGCTCGATCGGCATCGGCGCGGGTTCGGCGCTACGCCCGATCGCCTCGATCCACCCAAGCTCGGCGCGAAGCCGGGCGATCTTGTCTCGCTCGGCAGGCGACTTCGTCCGGGCATCGGCCAGCTGCGCCTCGACGTCGGCGAGGGGCCGATGCTTGGGCTTCGGCGGCCTGCTGGTGCCGAAGACCGGCTTGTGCGTATGTCCCGCGATCAGGACCGGCTTTGCCGGGTGAGAGCGGGCCCACGCAAAGAGCGCCTGGTTGTGTTTGGCGCGCAGCTCCCAGTCCCTGGCCGGGGTCGTCGCGCTGAACCCGAAGCGGCGCTGAAGCGGCCGCCAGATGTATCGGACGACCAGTTTCGAGAACCAGGCGAAGCGCTGGCTCTCGGCCGTCCCCTGATGCCCGTGCACGAAGAAGAGAAGCCCGAGCCTCTCACCGTCGCTCATGATCCGGAGCTTCAGCGCCTCGCGCACCTCGAGCTCTGGGTAGTAGCGCCAGAGGCGCTGTTCCACCGCTCTGGGGCTTCCCCAGTGATCGTCGTGGTTTCCCCAGAAGCGCTCGTAGCGGCCCTGGCGATGGAACTCGGCCTCCAGTTCCAGCGCCTCCGGATACGCATCCAGCGGTTCGTCAGGAGAGTTCTCCCAGAGCTCCTCGACGTCGCCCAGCACATACAGCCGGTGGCCCTCCTCCAGGTAGTAGCCGAGCGCCGCCACGTAGGCGCGCTCGCAGCGGCGAAAGTCGTCGGCGCCATCGCGGGCACCCTTGTGGTGGTCCGAGAAGACGACGAGCTTGGCCGTCTCGAGTTCGAGCTCGTGCTCCTCGGTCGCATCCTGGTCGAAAGCCTTGCTGAGGCCTTTAGCGATGCTGCGCTGGTAGCGATCGAGCTTCTCGGCGGCCATGTCCCAGCCTAGTCCATGCCCTGTCCGGCCGGAAGGGCCTTTACACCAATAGCCCTCTTTCGAGGGCCCTTTGGCTAGTAGCGGGGGCCGATTCGTCTCTCGCTACGACGGTCCCAGGATCCGCGAGACCAATCGATACCCGAGCGGCGATCGAGACATCCGTCACCGTATCCGAGGCCCTAGCCAGCGCCTCCAAGAAGAAAAGCCCTCAATGGAGACTGACTCCGGCTCACCACTAACCTGGCCGCAGTGAAAACCACGGTCGTCCTCTTCACCCGCGACCTGCGGCTGCACGATCATCCCGCATTGAGGGCAGCGACTCGGCAATCCGATCGAGTCGTTCCGGCATTCGTCGTCGACAGACGGTTGGTCGCCGGCCGTGCGGGTGGACCCAACCGGCTTGCCTTCCTGCTCGAGAGCCTGCGCGACCTCGACCGCTCGCTTCGCAATCGCGGCTCATCCCTCTTCGTCAGGCGCGGCGACGTCGTCACCGAGGTGATGCGCCTGGCCCGGGAGTGCCGGGCCGAGGCCATCTTCATCAGTGAGGACGTCAGCGGCTACGCGCGAGATCGGATGCGCCGACTCCGGCTCGCCTGCGAGCAGGAGGGCCTCGACCTTCGCGCGTTCGAGGGCGTCACCATCGTCCCGCCCGGCGAGCTGACCCCGCAGAGCGGCGACCACTACCGCGTCTTCACGCCGTACTGGCGAGGGTGGCGTGCGGCGAGCAAACGCGATCCGCTAGCGGCTCCGCGAAAGCTGCGCTCCCCGTTCCGTCCGCCGAGCGGGCGGCTTCCGAAGCTCTCCGATCTCACGGCGGACTTGCCGGTGAACGACCGGCCCCCCGGCGGGGAATCCGCCGGCCGGGACCGCCTCGGCCGCTGGCTTCGAAACGGGTCGCGGCGGTATGTGGACCTGGCCGACGACCTCCCGGCGGACGCCACGTCGCATCTGAGCCCCTATCTGCACTTCGGCTGCCTGTCGGCGAATGAGGTTCTCTCGCGGGTCGATGAGCAAAAGGGCCTCGGGGACTTCGCGCGCCAGCTCTGCTGGCGGGACTTCCACCACCAGGTGCTGGCGGCCCGGCCCGACATCGCCTACAACGATTATCGGAAGCGGGGGCGTCGCTGGAAGAGCGGCAGGGGGCGGCTCGACGCTTGGAAGGAGGGCCGCACGGGCTATCCGATCGTGGACGCCGGCATGCGCCAGCTCGCCGATCGGGGCTTCCTCCCCAACCGGGCGCGCCTGATCGTCGCCTCCTTCCTCACCAAGACCCTCGGCATCGATTGGCGGGCCGGCGCCCTTCACTTCGAGTGGCTCCTGGTGGACGGCGATCTGGCCAACAACGTCGGCAACTGGCAGTGGGTGGCGGGGACCGGGAACGACACTCGCCCGAACCGCGTGCTCAACCCGATCCGGCAGGCCCGTCGGTTCGACCCGGATGGAACCTACGTGCGCCGGCTGGTCCCCGAGCTCGCCGGCATCGAGGGCGGGGCGATCCACGAGCCCTGGAAGCTAAACCGCGACGTCCGCGGGGGGCTCGACTATCCGGACCCGCTGGTGCCGCCGCCGAGCTAGGCGTCCGGTGCGGTCGTCGCGAGCCTTCTCAGGAACCCGCGGGTAACCGCCCGGTGGATGCGCTGCTGGGTCTGCGCGTAGATCCGGACGCCGACCCGCGCGAACGGCCCGGTGCCGCGCAGCCACGGATAGAAGTTCTGAACCGCCATCCGCACGTGAACGCCGCAGCCACCCTCGGACCGCTCCATGGCCGACACCGAGAGGCGCAACGTTCCCCGATTCCGGCCCTTTCTCGAGACCAGGAGTCCGCGCTTGATCCGCCAGCTGACGGAACCCTCCCGGCCGGAGACCTCGTACTCCGGCGCGTGGAAGCGCAGGAGTACGAGCGGTCGTCCGAGCAGCACGACGCACTGATCGCCGGCGTCCGAGGTGATCCTGATCAAGCCGAGGGTGAACCGCGTGATCAACCGCCAGTAGGCGTGGGCCGCCCACTCCAGAAAGCTCCGGCTCACCACCCGCGAGACAGGCTCGTCGAGCCAGAGCTCCGCCTCCTGAACGGACTCCACCGCTCCCGTCCGCGGCACCTTGCCGAGCCGGTCCGGATAGAGCCGGAGCTCAACGCTCATTCCGAAGACGCGATCTCGGGATCCGCGGCAAGCGCCCGCCGCAGCGCCTCGGCAAACGGGACGGGCTCGATGCCGAAGGGGGACGCTCCCAGGGGGTCGGTGACGGTCGTCGGAGTGGACAGGCCCTCGATCAGGGGCCGTGCGACCCCGGCATCGACTGGGGTGACCAGGCCGATCCACAGCGAGGAGAGCCGGGGCGTGAGCAGCGGGACCGGGACCCTCGGGCGCGGATGGATCCTCAGCGCATGGGCCATCCGGTCGAGCATGTCGCCGTAGGAGAGAACGTCGGGCCCGCCGATCTGGACCTCCCGTCCCTCCGACTCCTCCAGGTCGGGGGCCCGACGGAGGTACGCGATCACGTCGTCGACGGCGATCGGCTGGGTCGGCGTCGAGAGCCAGGCCGGCGCGATCATCGCCGGCAAGCGCTGGACGAGGTAGCGGAGTGTCCGGTAGGACTCGCTTCGCGCGCCGACGACCATCGCCGCCCGGAAGTAGGTCAGCGGGGGGCCCTGCTCGCCGAGGATCTCCGCCGTCTCCGCCCGGCTTCGCAGGTGCTTCGAGCGGGGCTGGTCTCCAAGCCCGCCCAGGTACACGACCCGGCTGACCTCCTCCCGCTTCGCCATCTCCGCGAAGTTCCGTGCCGCCTCGCGCTCCCGCTCCTCGAAGTCTCCCTCGCCGCCACGTCCCATGCCGTGGACCAGGTAGTAGGCGACCTCCGCCCCCTCTCCCGCGCCCCTGAGCGAATCGGCGTCCAGCACGTCCCCTTCGAAGAGCTCGACACCGCGATCGGCGAGTTCGCTCGCCCGCCCGGAATCGCGAACCAGCGCGCGGACGTGCCAGCCGTCATCGGCCAGGGCGTTGGCCAGCCTTCCGCCGATGAAGCCGGTGGCGCCGGTGACTAGGGCGGTACGAGTGTCGGCGGTCATCCCGCTCCGGGCATACCCGCTGCGGCACCGACCGGATCAGGCTGGAGGGACCGGGCGCCGAGGCGCTCCGCCAGCTCATCGTCCGCACCCTCGCCACCGATCAGGACCGGCGTGGCGCTGGCCAGCGCCCTGATCTGATCGGCGACGGCCTCGAACGGCTCCCGGGTCACCGCGGCGAGCACCACGGCGTTCGGAGCGAGCTTCGCCACCGCATCCGAGATCGTCTCGATCGGAGTGTCGCTGCCCAGGAGGGCGATGCGCCAGCCACGCTGCCGCAGCACGAGGCCGAACGCGATCAGACCGAGGTCATGCTGCTCGCCGGGCGGACCGGCGAGCAGCGCAAGCGGTCCGCCCCCGGCGCCCCAGTTGCGGCCCAGGGACAGCATTCGCCCGCGCAGGAGGGCTGTCGCGAAATGCTCCTCTGCGACGGAGACCTCACCGCTCTCCCAGCGAGTGCCGATCGCGTTCAGGACGGGTAGCAGCACGCCGCTTACGACCGCGTCGACCGTGAAGCGGGCGATTGCGTCGTCGAGGATCGCGTTCGCATCGGCCTCGTCGAAGCGGTCGAGGGCAGCGGCCAGCCGCTCGGCATGGTCGCTCCCTTCCTCGCCCTGCCCGGAGCGCGCGGCCGAAGATACCGCGGAGGTCGTCAGCCGCGCGGCCTCGGCGGCCGAGACGCCCGAGTCGATCAGCGCCTTCATCGCTCTTACGCACTCCTGGTCGCTCGTCCCGTAGAGGCGAAAGCCGCCCGAGCTGCGTTGCGGCCGCAACAGGCCATACCGCCGCTCCCATGCCCGCAGCGTGTCCACCCCGACGCCGGTTCGCCGGCTGAGCTCGCCGATGCGGACGAGTGGCCCTTCCTCAGGTGTGGCGGGTGGGACAGACATTGGACAGACCCTTGACAGTTCTCAGAGTAGCTGTTAAAAGCTTGGACGTCAACTCTGGACAGACTCTAGATGAGGATTAGACAAAGGAGAACATGATGAACCTGGATCACAGGCGAAGGACGCTTGCCGCCAGAGTGCTGTTCCTGTCCGCGGCCCTGCTCTCGTTCGGGCTCTCGGTCGTCCTCTACTTCACCGGAGAGCACACGGACGGCATTTTCGTCGGGCTGTGGGTGCCCTCGATTCTCGCCCTGGGTGCGTTCCTCGCCCCCCGGCGCGTCCCGGGCCCGGTCGACGGCTCCATCGAGGGGGCGATCCGATGATCGGCATCTTCCTGTACGGCGTCTTCGTCTTCACCCTGGTCTCCGCAGCCCTGGGTCTGCTCGGCTGGGGCATCGTCAACGAGCGTCGCGACCGCACGCAGTTCGAGCAGGGGCGCCAGGTGTTCGGCGATAAGGCGGCGCTCGAGGTCTCGAGGGAGCCCGAGGGGGCTCCGCGATGACGGGCCTGATCGACCGCGCGCTCGATCTCACGGTGGTTCCGGGCTATTCCCGCCTCGGCTATGGCATGCGACACCTCAACTGGGAGGACGCGGTAGGGCGAAACGACCTGAGAGGCCGGACCGTCCTCGTCACAGGTGGGAGCTCAGGGGTCGGTGAGGCTGCCTGCGCGGGGTTCGCCTCCGCGGGGGCGCACGTCCACATCCTGGCCCGTGACTACGACCGGGCGGTACGGGCGATCGGCCGGATCGAGTCCCGGCTGCCGGTGTCAGGGGGCACCATCAAGCTCGAGCTCTGCGACCTCTCCGATCTCTCGGAGGTGCGGCGGTTCGCCGAGAGCTTCCAGGCGCGCCTGGACCGTCTCGATCTGCTCGTCAACAACGCCGGGGTGCTTCCCCAGGCGCGCACCCACACTCCGGACGGGATCGAGCTGACGTTCGCGACCAACGTCCTCGGACCGTTCCTGCTCACCTCGCTCTTCCTCCCCACCCTGCTCGCGGCTGCGCCGGCACGGGTGATCACCGTCTCCTCGGGCGGGATGTACACGGCCCGCTTGCGGCCCGAGGATCTTCAGCTCGAGAATGAGCCCTTCGACGGCCCGCGCTTCTACGCCCACACCAAGCGCGCGCAGGTCGCCCTCAACCGAACCTGGGCCGAGAGATTCCCAGCCGATCGCATCGCCTTCCACGCGATGCATCCCGGTTGGGTCGACACGCCCGGCCTCCGGACTTCAATGCCGCGCTTCCGGCGGCTGATGCGCCCGCTGCTGCGCGACGCCCGGCAGGGCGCCGACACGGCCGTCTGGCTCGGGAGTCATCCGGACCTCGAGCCGGCTACAGGCGGCTTCTGGCAGGACCGCGCGCCGCGGCCCGAGCACCGCATCCGTTCGACCCGCGAGACCCACGAGGACCGAGAACGGCTCTGGCGTGAGTGTGAGCGCCTCTGCACCGCCTCGCAGTCCCCGAGAGCGGCAGCGATCTGCTGACCCACGAGAGAAAGGAACACGAGATGGCGAGATACACCGGAACGGTCGAAGCACCGCACAGCGCGGAGGAGGTATGGCATTACCTGGCGGACCTCCGCTCGGTCGAGGAGTGGGATCCCAGCGTCGACGACGTGGAGCTGACCGGCGGCGAGCCGCGCACCGAGGGCGCCCGCTACCAGCTCGAGGTGAGGTTTCGCGGTCGGAGCATCACCCTGCCCTACCGCATCATCGAGGTCGATCCGCCGCACCGAGTGGTTTTCGCGGCCGAGACCGACTCCGTCATGGTGCGCGACGAGGCGCGGATCGATCCGCTGGGGCCGTCCGCCAGCCGCGTGACGTGGGATGCGGACCTCCGGCTCCGCGGGATCCGAAGGCTGCTCGACGTTCCCCTGCGCGCGATCTTCAACCGCGTCGGAGAGAACGCGAAAGAGGGGCTGGGTGAGCGGCTTCGCAAGCCGGCGCTCGGCGAGCCGGTCGTCCACAGATGAGGCGGATCGCCGAGCACAGGCGGATCGCTGTCGTCGGGGCCGGTGTCTCCGGGCTCGTCGCCGCAGCGGAGCTCCACCGCGCGGGACATGACGTCCACGTCTTCGAGGCGGGCGAATACCCGGGTGGGCACACCAACACGATCGACGTCGAGACACCCGGGGGGCAACTGGCGGTCGACACCGGCTTCATCGTCTTCAACGAGGTCAACTACCCGAACTTCGAGCGCATGCTGGCCGAGCTCGGGGTCGTCTCGCAGCCGACCGACATGAGCTTCTCCGTCTCGGACGGCCGCGGTGGGTTCGAGTGGGCGACCACCGGGCCACGGGGGTTGTTCGCGCGCCCGGCGCACGCGCTTGACCCGCGCTTTCACCGCATGCTGCGCGATCTGGTCCGCTTCAACCGCGAGGCCCGCAAGCTGGTCGGCAGCGGCGGACGAGGGCCCTCGCTCCGTCGCTTCCTAGCGGATGGCGGCTACTCGGACTACTTCGTCGAGCGGCTACTCGTCCCGCAGGCCTCGGCCGTGTGGTCGGCGGACCCGGCGCAGATGTGGAGGTTTCCCGCGGGCTTCCTCGCCGAGTTCTTCGATAACCATCGCGTTCTACAACTCCGGGACAGGCCCTCCTGGCGGTCGATTACGGGAGGGTCCCGACGCTACGTCGAGGCGCTGATCGCGCCGTTTCACGAACGGGTCAACCTCCGCGCCCCGGTCCGGCGCATCCACCGCGTGCCGGATGGGGTGGTGATCGCGCTCGATGACTCGTGCGAGCGCTTCGATGAGGTCGTGATCGCCGTCCACTCCGACGTCGCGCTCCGAATGCTCGCCGACCCGGCCCCCGCCGAGGCCGACGTCCTCGGCGCGATTCCCTACCAGCGGAACGAGGCCGTCCTCCACACCGACGCGTGCTTGATGCCGCAGCGGCGTAGCGCCTGGGCGAGCTGGAACTATCACCTGATCGACCGGCCCACCGGCCGGACGACGGTGACGTACCACATGAACCGCCTGCAGTCGCTCGTCGCGGATCGCGACTATCTCGTCACGCTCAACCTGACCGAGGCGGTCGACCCGGCGAGGGTCATCCGCAAGATCGACTACGCCCACCCGGTCTTTACGCCCGAGGGCGTGGCCGCGCAGCGCCGCTGGGCGGAGATCTCCGGCCTCAGGCGGACCCACTTCTGCGGGGCCTACTGGCGGTGGGGGTTCCACGAGGATGGCGTCTGGTCGGCTTTGCGGGTCGCGGAGAGGCTCGGCGGCCGCGGGCCGCTGCCGAAGGCCGGAGGGCCCACGCGGGTGAGAGAGCTCGCCGAGCCGGTCGTAGAGCAGCTGGCAGAGGTCGCATGACGACCTCTGCCGTCTATGAGGGCTGGGTTGCGCATCGCCGAGCCGGGGTGGTCCCCCACTCCTTCGGCTACCGCGTATTCATGCCGCTGTTCGATCTCGAGGAGCTCCCCGGCCTCCTCGATGCGATTCCACTGTGGTCGGCGCGCCGCCCGGCCCCGGCGCACTTCCGCGACGGCGATTATCTCCCCGGCGACGGCGATTCACTGGCGGAGCGCGCGCGGAACCTGGTCGACGCTCGTCTCGGCCGCCGGCCAGCGGGGCCCGTGCGCCTGCTGGCGAACCCGCGCTACCTCGGCGTCGGGTTCAACCCAGTCTCGTTCCTCTTCCTCCATACGCCTGACGGCGGCCTCGACAGCGCCGTCGCAGAGGTGACGAATACGCCATGGGGCGAGCGGACCGCCTACGTCTTGGACTGGGACGGTCACGCAGGAGATGAACCGATCACCTGCAGCTTCGAGAAGGGCATGCACGTGTCCCCGTTCCAATCGATGGAGCAGACCTACGAAATCTCGGTGACGCGGCCCAGCCAGAGACTCGGCGTTGTGATCCGCAACCGCGAGGGCGGCCGCGAGGTATTCGCTGCTTCGATGGCACTGCGCCGCTCCGAGGTCACCCGCACGCGAATGCTCCGGCTGCTGCTCCGGTATCCGCCGATGACCGTCGCGACGCTCGCGCGTATTTACGTGAACGCGCTGCGACTCAAGCTCCGTGGAGCCCCGTTCCATCCCCATCCCGAGGTGAGAGATGAGCTACGCGAGACCACCCGGCACCCCAACTAAGGAGCCGGCTCTCACGCGGACTCGCCACCGCGGTCGTTTGCCGCCAACAGGGCTGCTTTGCATGGAAAGCAGCACCCCTGCGGCACTCCTTTAGAACGGCGATCCGGGACCGTCCGGAACTAATTCAAAACGCGCGGTCCCTCGATCGGAGCATGCGCTTGCAGATATTCGAGGAGGAGGTCGCTGAAGGCTTCGGACTGTTCTAAGGGTGCGAGGTGGCCAGCATTGGGGATGGTCACGAGCTCTGTGCGCTCGAAGAGCTGGGCAAGCTGCTGCGCGCCATTGCGGAAATCGGGCATGTCGGATTCGCCCGCCGCGATCAGAACCGGGATGGCCACGCGCCTCAGCGCATCGGGATCCGCATCGAGCGGCTCGGGCGCATCTACGACCTCCTTACCGAGCTGGTGCTCGAAGGCGCGCCGCTGCATCCGTGCGACCCGCCGTCGAAGCGCCTCTGGGGCATCCGGCAGCGTCCACGCATCGACCACCGCCCTGACGGCCGCCTCGATGTCACCCCTCTCAAGGGCGGCGGCCTCCTCGTCCCAGGCCTCCTGCAGCTCGGGTGATGGTTTCAGCGGTACGGGCGGTGTCGAGACCAATACAAGTCCGCGGAGCCGCTCGGGCGCCACGGCGGCGATCCGCAAGGCGACATCTCCGCCAAATGAGTTGCCCACGAGGACCGCACGGCTGGCGCCGAGTGCGTCCATGGTTTCCAAAACCTCGCGTTGCGGCGCACTCTCAGGGGCGAGCTTCGCTTCCCCGAATCCCGGCAGGTCCAAAGCGATGGCACGATAGCCAGCCGCGGCGAGTTGGGGAAGCAGCTCTGTCCACATGCTGCGGTCCGCGATCCCAGCGTGGAGGAGGACAACTGCGGGTCCGCGCGAGCCTCGTACGTCGTGTGGCAGTGGCACGCGACGATGATCGCGCAATGCCGCTTTGGACGAAAAGCAGCACCCGTCCGAGAGATACTGCGTGCGGATGTCGGAGGAGAACTTTGAAGTCGTAATGGAGACCTTTCGTCGCTTCAGGCCTGGCGATCTGGAGGAATGGGCGGCGATGTTCGAGCCCGAGGCGGTTGTGACACCACCGGACGGGTGGCCGGAGCCGGGGCCTTTCGTCGGTCGAGAGGCCCTCATCCGCCAGTGGGAGCGATTGTTTGCCGACTGGGCGGAGTTCCGCTTCGAGAACTTCGAGGTTGCAGCCGAATCGGACGAATGGGTCGTATTCACCTTTCGCATGCATGCACGGGGCGAAACGAGCGGTCTTGACGCCGACTTCGACTTCGCGGTGGCGAGTCGAATCCGCGATGGGCTGACCGCTGAATCGCACTTCCGCTGGGAACTCGACGACGCCATTGAAGCCGCTGGGCTGTCGGAGTAGGCGATGTCGGAGGAGAACATCGAGAACATCAAGCTCGCGGTCGAGGCTTTCAATCGGCGGGACGCAGACGCGTTCGTCGCCCTTGCCAGCCCCGATGTCGAATGGGAGGACGCCATCTTTTGGTCGGGGGTGAGTCGGATCTATCGAGGCAGAGACGAACTGAGAGATTGGTTCGATCAGGTAGCAGAGCCCTGGGCAAGCATCCACATCGATGCTGAAGAGATCATCGAAGCGAGCGATGGCCGGCTCCTCGTTGGCCTGAGTCTCACCGGCCGGGGGAAGGGCAGCGGTGCTGAAACGCGGATGCACGCCTGGCAGGTCAACTGCTTCACGGACGGCAAGACCGCACGGCGTCAGGTCTTTCGAGAAAGGGCCGAGGCCCTCGAAGCCGCCGGGCTGCGAGGGTAGGCGACCGCCGCTTTGGACGAAAAGCGGCGGTCTGGCCCGTAATAGGACTGACTCGCCCTCCGGGCCGCCCGTGACCCCAGGACGGCAGGAGTACGGAGAGACCTCGCGCCTGCGAAGCCGGGCCTTCTATACCACGTCCGGGTAATACATTTGTCCAGCTCCTTGGGATAGGATTCCCGCTTGAAGTTTCCGCATTGTCCGGGGAATTAGAAAGGACAGCGGTCACGAAGGAGCATGGATGCCCGTTCGTCTTCTCATCCTCGGTGAGGTCGGCCTTTATCGGGAGGCGTTGGCGGGGTCGCTTGGGCGTGATGCGCGGTTCGAGGTGGTCGCGGTTGCGGCCGACGTCGCGGAGGCTCTCGGACTACTCGAGCATCTTGAGGCCGACGTCCTTGTCGTCGACACCCGCGCAACCGAGGGGACGCACGCCGTGCGGGCGCTCGCCGCAGCTGCGCCGGAGGTCAAGCTCGTCGCCCTCGAGGTTCCCGAGGTCGAACGCGAAGTGATCGCTGTGGCTGAGGCCGGGGCCTCGGCCTATGTCACACCCGACGGATCGATGGAAGACCTGGCATCGGTGGTGCAGGGCGTCGAGCGGGGAGAGGTTCTCTGCGCCCCAGGCATCACGGCGGGGCTGTTCCGCCACGTCGCGGCGCTCGCCCGAGAGCGCCGACCCGACCCGATCGAAGAGAAGCTGACGGCGCGGCAGCTGGACGTCCTGCAACTGATCGAGGAAGGCCTCTCGAACAAGGAGATCGCCGCCGCGCTCTCAATTGAGCTCCCGACGGTCAAGAACCACGTGCACCGGATCCTGGAGAAGCTCCACGTCCACCGGCGCTCCGAGGCCGGGGCGCGGGCGCGGAGACACGGACTCCCACGCTCCCACTCAGTCGAGTACGAGGGCAGGAACTAGACCGTTTCCAGCGAGGGGACCGGACCGCTCCGCCCAGCGAATATGGGCCCACCGGGCGGGCAGGGACTGGGCCCTAAGCCTGAACCGCATTTGGATCCAAAGGTTCATTGCGCCGCCCCGGCCGGGCCGGAAAGAATCGTGGTGGGCAAGCAGAAGGAGAGAAGAATGCGCAAGAAGATCGCAGCGGTGCTGCTGGCGGGAGCCTTCGCGCTCTCGATCCCGGCGGCGGCCGCCGCAGACCCGGACTTCGGTCCAGGCAACAGCAGCAAGGGACCGAACGATGCTGGCGCGAAGTGCCACCC
>DATFOK010000064.1:0-12827 GCA_035265665.1 Solirubrobacterales bacterium
CAAGGATGCTCGCGGGCGAGCCGATTGAGCAGATCGGCCAGACCGCCGGGATCCTCGACCATCGGGAAGTGGCCGGTGGGGACCTCGATCGGCTCGATCCCGAGCAGCTCCAGCGCCATGAACCGCTGCCAGTCAGGGTCGAAGAGCTCGTCATCCGCGGCGTAGATCAGAGCGGTCGCCACGTCGGGATGCTCGGTGAGCGGGTATTCCTCCGCCGGCATTGCCATCGGTCGGAGGCGCTGCGCGAGCGCCTGGGCTGCTTCCGGCGAGAGCCGGCGATACATGGCGCTGATCGCCGTGTCGGGGTCCCAGGCGCTGGTGCCGTCCGCGCTGGTCGCCGGAAACGGAACGCCCTCGCGAAACGGACCCGGCGCGTTGGGCGGTTCCTCCAAGCCGCCCAGCCTCGGGCAGAGGTGGACGAGGAGCGAGGCGGGCCTCTCGGCCGCGACCAGGGAGGAATACGCGGTCCCCTGCGAGTGACCGACGAAGACGATCTGGCCGCGTCGATGCCAGCGAGCGCCTCGTGCGCGGGCCGAATGCGCTCCTCGAATCCGGCCGCCGGGTCGTGGAGCGGTAGCTCGGGTGCTACAGCCTCGTGACCGTGCCTCTCGAGATGCGGGAGCAGCGGGTCCCAGCAGGAAGGTTCGTGCCAGGCGCCGTGGATCAGGCAGAGGTGGCCACTCACGGCATCTCTATCAGGCGGCACCCGGCCTGATCTACACTGCCGCGCATGGCAACCGTGCTCAGCGTGATCGAGGTCATCATCTCGGTGGTCCTGATCTTCCTGGTGCTCCTGCACTCCGGCAAGGACGCCGGCCTCTCCGGTGCGTTCGGCATCGGCGGTGGCGGCAGCTCCTTCGGCGGCGGCTCCTTGGTCGAGCGAAACCTGACCCGCTGGACGATCTTCTTCGGCGTCCTCTGGGCGCTGAACGCGCTCGTCATCCTCAACCTCTAGTTCGGATGCGGCTGCGCGCCGCCACGCTTCTCGCTCTCCTCCTCGTCGCCTTGGCGGGCTGTGGTGACGACGACGACAGCGGAACGCAGCGCTCGCAGCTGCCGCCGGCCGGCGGAGGCGGCACCCTGGCCTACGCGCTGCCGAGCCTGCCCGGGACGCTCGATCCGCTGGCCGCAAAGGATCGGGTCGCCCAGACGGTCACCCACCAGATCTACGAGCCGCTGCTCGAGCAGCTCACCGGACCGTATGGGCAGAGCGCTGCGCAGCCGGGGCTGGCCCTGAGCGCGCGCCCATCGCCCGATCGCACCACGTGGACCCTCACCCTGCGCCTGGGCGTCCGTTTCCAGGACGGGACTCCGTTCAACGCGGCCGCGGTGCTCGCCAACTCGCGGCGCTGGCAGAGTGACCCGCGTGGGCGCGCGCTACTCCCGCGCCTCTTTGCGGTCGACGCACCGCGCCCGGACGAGGTCCGCTTCCTGCTCGACGGGCCGGTCCGCGATCTCCCCGCGCGGCTCGCCTCCCCGAGGCTCGGGCTCGTCTCGCCGCGGGCCCTCGAGCCGCAGAGCGGGCAGCGCGCCAGCCTCCTCCCCGATGCCGGCGGCTCGGGCACCGGGGCCTTCCAGGCGGGCGCGGGGGGACAGGCGCGGCTCGAGCTGGCGCGGTTTGCGGGGTGGTGGGGGAGCCGGCTGGGTCTGGGACCTGCGCTCGATGGCGTCACCTTCATCGCGGCCCCGCAGGTGGATCAGCGCTATCGGCTGCTGGCTGAGGGGGCGGTGCAGGTCGCCGATCCGCTGGACGCGGCAGGCCTGCGCGCCGCGGAGGCCGATCCGCTGCTGCGCACGGTCGGGGGGCCGCGGACCGGCATCGGGATGGAGGGCTCGGTGCGGGGAATCTCCTCAGCCCGGCTCGTCCCCGCCCTCGCGGGCGTCTGGCTCACCCGCATCACCGGCTAGCTCGCGCTCCGTTCCGGAGGGCAGACCAGGCACAGGTCGCAGAAGTCCCGGCCGAACGGCGTCAGGTGGATGCTGCGCCGCACGGTGCGGGTGCGTCCCGCCGAGGCCAGCGCCTCGGCGACCGCGGGCTGGGCCTCGAGAACCTGGTAGCCGCGCGGATCGGGGAGCCGCTCGCGAGAGAACCAGATCAGGCCGAGCCGGAAGAGGTTGTTGAGATAGGCGGGCACGTCGTCGAGGTGGCGGCAGCCCGCCTCCGGTCCGATCATGTTGAGCCCGGCCGCGACGAGCTCCGAGGTGGACTGCAGCGGGATGACCCCCGAGCGCACGTCGACCGAGGGCTGCGGCCCTCCCTCGTGAAGCAGCCGGAGGATCCGCGCCTCGTCCGGCGCCAGGTCCTCGAGGATACGCGTATAGGCGGGGTGGGAGTCCTCCTCGAGGTTGACGTCCGCCGAGCGGCGCAACAGCTCCGCACCGCGCTCGCGCAGCGACTGGCGCGCCTCCTCGCGCTCGGCCAAGGCGGCGTCGGGGTTCATCGCCACGCGCTCCTCCGGCCGCTCCTGGATCCCGAGCACGCGTCGGGTGCGCTCGCGGATCTCCGCGCCCGTCGAGCGGAAGAGCTCCGCCGGCTCCTGACCGGTTGTCGCCGCCTTGATCACGCGCTCGGTCGCGTCCTTCGATGCCTTGGCGGTCCAGCGAGCGCTCCGCCAGGAGGCGGCGGCCGCGATCCGCGCCAGGCCCGGGACCGCGCGGATCAGGCTGCCGTCGTCCTCGGTGTCCGGCCCGATCCTGCCTTGGTCTTGCTCGCGTTCGCCCATCAGACCCCGAAGATCAGCAGGTGGATGCAGCCGGCGACGAAGCCGAGCACGGCGCCGTGCAGGAGCAGCAGCCACTCGTCCTCGCGCATCGCCGAGCGCAGGAGCTCCGAGAAGTCGGCGTGGGGGAGCTCGCGCATGCGATCGGCGAAGAGGTTCCTGAGGGCGGCGCTCTGGCGGCGGTTGAATTCCGGGTCGGTGAGCGGCGTCATCGTGTAGTCGACCGCCTCGGAGGCGAGGGACTCCCGGATGGTCTCGTACTGGCTCGTTCCGATGGCGACCTGCACGGCCAGGCGGGCCGGCCCGGCGGCGCGGTCGACCGCGGGTCGCATCGCGTCCTCGATCATCTGCCGCGTGCGGTCGGCGCTCGGCCCGTGCAGCAGCTCGTCGCCGATGTTCCGGAGCGTGACGATGTCTTCCGCGATGATCTCGCCATAGACCTCTGATACCTCTGGCTGGCGGCGGATGAACAAGCCGTGCAGCTTGAGCGGGCCGGTCCGGTGTGGCTCGACCGGCTCGAAGATCATCCAGAGCGCCACCCAGTTGGTGACCCAGCCGATGATCACGCCGCCGATCGGAAGCACCCACCAGTAGGGGAAGGCCTCGGTGAGGAAGACGAGCGGGACGCCGAGCAGCGCGCCGAAGAAGAAGCCGAAGTTGATGATGAAGCGCAGCTCCTTGCGCCCGACCTCGAGGTAGATCCGGTTGGCCATCTCGGGGTGCTCCTCGATGCGCCGGATCACCATCAGCTTGATGTCGAGCAGCTGGTCGATGTGCGCGCCGATCTCGCCGGTGACGGTGCGGACGATGTCGGGGAGCTGCTGCTGGACGCGGGCGTGGACCGCGTCCCGGACGCGCTTCGGCGTGTTGCGCCAGGTGTCCGGGTACTCCCGTTCCATGATTCGGTCGACGACCTCGCGGATGTCGTCGCTCGCCGTCTCGCAGATGTGTTGCGCGATCGCCTCGGGCTCGAGCCGGTTGTAGAAGTCGGCCGGGCTGCCCAGCTTGGCGATCCCCTTGTCGACCGCGATCGAGCCCATCTTCGCGGCGCGCGAGGGGATGATCCCCTGCCAGCCGACCCCGCCCTGCATCACGCCGGGGATCTGCTGGATGCGGCGAGGGAGGAGCGGCGCGAGCCGGCTCAGACCGGGCAGCCTCCAGCCGGCGAACCGGATCGGGTAGAAGAGCATCCAGACGCCGCTCCAGTTGGTCAGGTAGCCGATCGCCCCGGTGAACAGCGGGATGGTCAGCTCCTTGAGCAGCTCTCCGTCCATACCCCGCGGCGGACGCTAGCCGAGTGCGCACAAGCGCGAGTCAGCTCGCACGAGATCGGTTAGTTTTGACGCTCGGGAGAAGGAGAGAGTGATGGAGTTGACAGCGCTCCCCGGGTCTTTCCGCGGCGAACTGATCAGGCCCGGGGATCCGAGCTACGACGAGCACCGCAAGGTCTGGAACGGTTCGATCGACCGCTCCCCGACGGCGATCGCCCGGTGCGCCTCGACGCAGGAGGTGGTCGATGCGGTCGGGCTGGCAAGGGAGTCAGGTCTGCGAACCGCCGTCAGGGGCGGCGGGCACAGCTTCCCGGGCCACTCCACCTGCGATGACGGGATCGTGATCGACCTGAGCAAGATGAAGGGGATCGAGGTCGATCCGGACGGGCGGACCGCTCGGGTCGAGGCGGGCGTACTGCTCGGAGAGCTGGATGCGGCGACGCAGGAGCACGGCCTTGCGGTTCCCGCGGGGATCGTCACCCACACCGGCCTGGCCGGGCTGACGCTCGGCGGGGGTATCGGCTGGCTGCACCGCAAGTACGGGCTCACCGTCGACCAGCTGATCTCCGCGACGATGGTGACCGCCACCGGCGATCTGGTCCGGGCGAGCGACGCCGAGAATCCGGAGCTGTTCTGGGGTCTTCGCGGCGGCGGAGGGAACTTCGGCGTAGTCACCGAGTTCGAGTTCCGGCTCAATCCACTGGGGCCGACCGTCCTGGCCGGGCCGATCTTCTGGCTGATCGAGGAGTCGCCGCAAGTGCTTCGTTTCTATCGCGACTGGATCGCGGGGGCACCCAAGGACCTGATGACGATCGTGATGCATCGCAAGGCGCCTCCGCTCGACTTCGTGCCGGCCGAGCTCCACGGACGGCTGATCGTCGGCGTGGTCTGCTGCTGGTCGGGCGATCTCGAGGAGGGGGAGAGGGTGATCCGGCCGCTGCGCGAATTCGGTTCCGCGGTGCTCGACCTGTGCGAGCCGAAGCCCTTCGTGGAGCACCAGTCGATGCTCGATCCGTCCTTTCCGCACGGGCGCTGGTACTACATGCGCTCCTGCGACGTCGCCGAGCTCACCGACGAGGTCATCGACATCACGGTGGAGCACTCGATGCGGATTCAGTCCCCGCTGACGAGCTTTCCAATCTGGCAGCTTGGTGGCGCAATCAGCGAAGTCGGGGACGAGGACACAGCCTTCGACGGCCGCGCGGTCGGACACACCTTCAACATCACCGCCGTCACCGAGGACGAGGAGGGCTTTGAGCAGGAACGCGATTGGGTGCGTAGCTTCTGGTCGGCGCTCGAGCCCTTCCACCAGAGCGTCTACGTCAACTTCCTGATGGAGGAGGGCCAGGATCGGATCCGCGAGGCATATGGCGCTGCGAAGTACGAGCGCCTGCGGTCCTTGAAGCGTGAATACGACCCCGACAACCTCTTCCGGCTGAACCAGAACATCCCGCCGGATTAGTCCGGCTCTGCCACGGCGATGCATGCCCGGCTCGACTACCGTGGCCACGCGAATGAGGCTCTTTGTGGCGATCGGGGTGGTGCTGGCGGCGGGGGCACTCGGCTACCTGCTTCTCGACCCGTTCGGCGACGGCTCCGACTCGGTTGCGGGCGCCGGCGGGACGCGCTCCGGTTCGGTCGAAGGCTCCGGCGGGACGGGCTCCGGTTCGGTTGCAGACTCCGGCGAGGTTCGGACCGAACCGCTCTCCGGGACGGCCTGCCAGCGACTCGCCGGCCTCGCGGCCAACCTCGCCGCCCGGGACCGCACCGCGGAGGCGTTCCTGACCGACCTCGGACAGCAGGGCGCCGGCATCCGGCCGGGTCGCTTCGCCCTGATCGATCTCGCCCGTGACGGGCGCAACATGATCCAGGGGCGCGGTTTCAAGCCGGAGTTCGATGACGGCACCCGCGGCCAGGTCCGTCACTTCGCCGGGGCCGCACGGGCGAGCATGTTCGGCGGCACGGCCCTCACCCGCTGGATCTCCGAGCAACTGCGCGACGACCCGGCCGACTCGCCGGATGGGAGGCTCGCCGATGAGGGCATCGCCTTCGCGCAGGCTCTCCTCGCCGGCCGTCTCGAGCCGAACGCGGCGTCCGGCTGGATCCGCGAACGGCTCTGCAAGCCCTAGGGAGGGCGCTCCACCGTTCATCGAAGGATTTGGGCCCCTATCGGGGTCCCGATCCTTCATCGAGGCGCTTCCGCAGCCGGCGACCGACGGCCTTGAGCGTGGCGACGACATAGCTCGCTTCGCGAGCGACCTGCCAGTGAGTGAAGCGGAGTGGCGTCAGGCCGGCGGCGGTGTGTTGCTGGTCGCGGAGGCGGTCCCGAACTTGCTGAGCAGGCGTTCGGTGATACCGGAGCCCGTCCGTTTCGACTACGAGTCCGAGGTTGGGCCAATGGAAGTCGACCTCGAACCCGTTCACGCACTGACCGGTGAGCGGAAGCGGCAACCCCGCTCTCCGGACAAGCGGCAGAAAGCGGCGCTCGAGCTCGGAGCGCGTGAGAACGAAGGTGTGGCGATCGAGCATGGCGCGCAGAGGAGCGATGCCAACCTCCCGGGGTAGTTGATCGAGCGCCGCCCGCAACGTCTCCGGGTCGACGAGACGGAGCTTGTCAGCCTCATTGACCGCCGCCTCCAGTTGGCCGAATCGGAGGCGGCCCGCGAGATGCACCAGGGTCTGTGCCGGACTCGTGACCGGAATCCGGTCGAACTCTCCAACGTGTGCGGGGAGAAGCGCCCGGCGGTGCACGATGATGCCCGGCCGGGCACGGATCTGATTCGGCGGGACCGTGACTTCGATCCCGCGCCTGGCTCGCACCTCGCGAATGCCGTACGGCGCGGCCGCGCTCTCATCGCTCAACGCCGCACCCGGGCCGCAAGCAAGCACCGCGGCCATCCAGCGCGCCTTCTGCGTGAGTTCGGGTCTGCCGACTGCGTAGACACCTTGATGAACGGGGTGGAGACGCCCGCGGGCGAGCCGATGCTTGATCGCCTTTGCGCTCAGGCCAAGCTCGAGAAGCTGGCGACGGGTCACGACCCCATGCTGTGAGGCGGCAAGCGCCCAGACACCGGTCGCCTTCCTTGATTGTTGGTTTTGGTCCCCCATGGGGGACCAAAGGCTTCAGCGACGGCGATTCGCCCCGGCTAGGGCCGGCAGTTGCCGGGAGTTCGCCCCGCCGCCCAGAGGATGCCGCCGAGCAGATGCCGGCGGAAGTCTGGCTCGGAGTAGGACTCGCTGGTGTGGCCGCCGGCCGTGTACCAGGCCCGACCACCCTTGAAGCGGTGGCACCAGGCGATCGGGTGATCCGGGCCCATGGTGCCGCCGGAGTAGGTGGACTCGTCCAGGGTCGCCAGGACATGGGCGGCGCCGCGAGGGTTGGAGCGGAAGTCGTACCACTCGTCGGTCCGCGGCCAGCGGGCGGGAAGGTGGCGAGTCGACGGGTGCGAGCCGTCGGTGACGCCGACGACAGCCGGCTGGATCGCGGGGTGGGAGAGGAAATACGCCCCGAGCAGCCGGCCGTAGAAGGGCCACTCGTACTCGGTGTCGGCGGCCGAGTGAATGCCAGCCCAGCCCCCGCCGTGCCGGATGTAGGAGCGGAAGGCGCGCTGCTGCCTGGGCGCGAGCACGTCACCCGTGGTGCTGAGGAAGATGACGGCGGCGAAGCCGCGCAGGTGCTTAGGGGTGAAGGCCTTGGCGTTCTCAGTGGTCGTGACCGAGAAGCCGTTCGTCCTCCCGAGGCCCCTGATCGCCGCGATGCCGGCCGGGATCGAGTCATGGCGAAATCCAGAGATCTTGGAGAAGACGAGCACCTTCGCACGGGGCTTAGGCTTCGCCTCGGGATCGCTCGAGCAAGCGATCAGTCCGGCTGCCCCGAAGCCGAGCAACGCCGCCGCGACCGCGAGCATCGCTCTTGCCGGGATCCGCATGACCCGATTGTGGCGGGCGTAACCGCGCGGTGGGTGTGGAGACGAACCGATGATCGAGGGATTCGAGTACACAAAGGTTGAGGTCGGCCCGACGGCCTATCGGCCGGGCGTCGCCGGCGAGGGATCGCCGGTCCTGCTCCTCCACGGCTTTCCGCAGACCCACTACTGCTGGCACCGCGTCGCGCCGGGCCTAGCCGAGACGCACGCGGTGGTGGTCTGCGACCTGAAGGGCTATGGCGAGAGCCGCTCGGTGCCCGGCGGCCCGCTGGGCGAGGGCTACTCGAATCGCGAGCGGGCCGCCGAGTTCGTCGAGCTGGTGGCGCGGCTCGGGTTCGAGCGCTTCTCGGTCATCGGCCACGACCGGGGCGGCCGGGTCGCCTACCGGATGGCGCTCGATCACCCCGATGTGGTGGATCGACTCGGCGTGTTCAACATCGTGCCGACCTCAGAGCAGTTCGCGCGCATGGCCAAGGGCGCCGCGCTCGAGTACTGGCCCTGGTTCTTCCTCGCCCAGCCGCCGCCGTTCGCCGAGCGGGTGATCTCGGCGAGCGCGGAATATGTCCTGCGCGACATCCTGGAGTCGTGGCCGGCCTCGCCGGATGCCATCTCCCCCGAGGCGACGGAGCATTACCTGCGCGGCTTCACCGCCGAGACGATCCCGGGCATGTGCGCCGATTACCGCGCCTCCTTCCACATCGACCGTCAGATGGACGCCGAGGACCGCGACGCGGGCCGGAGGATCGGCTGCCCGGTGCTGGTCCACTGGGGCTCGGAGGAGGGTGCGCTCTCCGACTCGCTCGAGGTCTGGGGGCGCTGGGCGGACTCGGTCGAAGGAGGTCCGCTGCCCTCCGGCCACTTCATCCCCGAGGAGGCGCCGGGCGAGCTGCTCGCCTCCCTGCGTGAATTTCTCGGCGCCCAGCCCTAGGTGAATGGGCGGTTCTACAACGAGTGCGGCTGAGAGGAGTCGAACCTCCACGGCCCGTTAGGGCCACAAGGCCCTCAACCGTACGGAGCGGGTTCTACCGGCTCAGATTCGCTGCTCTCAGGCACGCTGAGATCGTCTGAGGTGATCTCAGTTTCGCTCAGTTTGGGCCCACGAATAGGCCCACGGAACGCGGCTTCGACCATTTCGCCCTCATGCGCCGAGGGCGCGTAGTCGGCATAGATCAGGGTGGTCTTGGAATCCCGGTGTCCCATCCACTCCTGCAGGGTGCGGAGCGGGACTCCGCTGGCAGCCACTCGTGTGGCAAATGAATGCCGCATATCCTTGAAGCGAACCGCGCGGACCTTCGCCTTCCGGAGTGCCTTCTTGAAGCGCCTCGATAGGGCCGAGTGGTCGAGCACCTTGCCGGTGTGCGGGTGGGGAAGACAAGGTCGTCATCCGCTTGGAAGACTGGGCGCTGGAAGTGCCGCTCCAACTCACCCGCGAGCCGATCAGCGAGCGGCACGGAACGGGAACCCCTGCGCGACTTCGGTGTTCCCCAATGGCCGCGAACGTAGTGACATGGTCGACGGGCCAACCGACACCATCGTCCAGACTCCCGGCCAGTTCATGCAGGCGGGGCTTACGCCTCCTGGCGCTCCCGGTCACGGAACCGGCATTCCCGGTTTCTTCGAGAACGGCTGCAAGGGCGGCAGCATCTGAGACACCACGGTTGGCCCCGGCACCAGCGTCGGGGCCAACCTTCATCCACCTATCCAGACGACGCGCCGCGATACTGCGTGGGCGATGTCGGAGGAGAATGTGGCAATCGTCGGCGAGGCCTTTGCCGCGTTCGACCGGGGGGATACCGAGGCAGTGCTGCGGCTCTGCGATGAAGACATCGTCGTCACCCAGCCCTCTGAGCTGCCTGGTGTCCCCGCCGAGCAACACGGACACCGCGGCGTCCTCGAGGCCTTCGCGATCTGGCCAGAGCAGTGGGAGGACTATCGCATCGAGATCCTGAGCATTGCTGGCGTCTCCGCCGACAAGGTCATCGTCATCACGAGAAACCGTGGGCGGGGCAGGCAGAGCGGGGTCGAAGTCGACATGGAGATCAGCCTCGTCTTCACCGTTCGCGACGCAAGGATCACCCAGATGCGGATCTTCATGCAAGAGGACGACGCCCTCGAAGCGGCCGGACTGCGAGAGTAGGCGACGTCGGAGGAGAACGTCGAGGTCGTCGAGAGGGCGCTCGCGGCACTCAATGAGCGGGACATCGACGGCTACCTCGCTTGCTGCACCGAAGACATCCAGTTGCGAACGCCAGTGTCGCCAGTCGCGGGCATGTACGAAGGAGCGGATGGCATCCGGCGGTTCTTCGCCGACATCGAGGACGCGGGTCCTGACTTCCGGCTTGACCTCGAACGCCTGGAGGGCGTGAGCGGGGACCGAGTCCTCGCCTTCCTGCGTCTAACCGTTCACGGGCGCGCCAGCGGCCTGCCCATCCCCGCCGAGACCGGGAACGTCTATGAGTTCGAGGAGGGCAAGATCAGGCGAATTCAAATCTTCCTCGACCGTGAAGAAGCCCTCGAAGCCGCCGGCCTGTCGGAGTAGGCGATGTCGGAGAACATCGAGATCAGGGCCGGGATTCGGTAGTACGGTGGGTTCCCAATCCCCCCGAGGGAAGGATTTGCGATGAAGCGGATATTGGTTGTTGTATTCGCGACGCTGGCGCTGGTGCTCGGGTTGAGTGGTCTGGCATCGGGGGCCGCAGACCCGCACGCCAGCTGCCAGGCACTTGTCAACTCGGGCTTTGCCGGTCAACCCGGAGCCCGCGCCGCGGAACTGCAAAGCGCCTTCGAAGAGGCGGCTGAGCGCGGCGTCCCAGTGGGAGCGGTCTTGAGCGAGTTCTCCCGGTCCCATGGTGGCTCTATCGAGGGCTGCTTCGAGTAGTAGCGCCAGCGCAGACAACTCCGTGCAGCGGGAGGAGGCCCTCGAAGCCGCCGGCCTTTCGGAGTAGGCCCAGACTCAGCAAGGGAAGCTCGCGATTCTGATCGGCAAGTGGGCCTTCGTGTCGATGCCAGCGATCAGCTCCTTGCTGTAGTCCCTGAGCTCGTCGAGGCTCATTGCGTCGAGGTCCGGACTTTCAGACTCTCCGCCTCTGGCTGCGCCCGCCGTTTGCTTGTTTTGTCGGTGCCATAAATCACCCTTTTCGGTTGCTGCGAACTACGCGTGATGGGCAATTCGATGGCTGAACGGCCCAGTAGTGGCCAATGCCAACGCCACTGAATTGGCACGGAGAGCGGAGCACGACCGCAGCAATCGGGACGCGAAGCCCTGAAGGAATTCCGCCGGGGCTGCCGAGCAGGCGAGGAACAACTAGTTCAGTCGCAACTGAACTACGACCTCCTCTACGGCATCGAGAGGCTTGCCGATACTGGCGGCGGCGGTAGCTGAGGCCACTCCGGGCAGACCAGCGTCGGCGGGTCGGCCGGATCGGGCGACGGAACTATGTAGCAGGGTTCCGCAAGCCGGAAGGAAGTAGCCAATCCGCCGCTGATCTTCCAACGGTGCTGCCTCTTCTGACGCTTCTTCTTCTTCTTCTTCTTCTCGAACTCGGGTGCCGGCCCAGCCTTAAGGTCGAGCGGCTGGCTGATCGCGCTGGCGCTGGGCACTAGCAGCGCGGCGATCACGGCGGCGATGATCATTAGCCGCTTCATTTCCTCTCCTCAGACCCACGGTAGAGGCCCATCACTTTAGGTTCCAGTTTTTTTGAGTCAGCGGAGTCAAACGACCGCCGTGCTCCGATGCTCCGTGTCTAGCTGTGTGGGCGATGTCGGAGGAGAACGTGGAGCGGTTTCTCGAGGCCACCGAGGCCTTCAACCGGCTTCCGCGGCACCCCGGTTCCACGGACTTCGGCTGCTGGCGCTGTCCGGGCCTAGGTGTTCATCAGACCGCGGATGAAACGGCCTACCCATACCAGCAGTAGGTACGGGCTACCGTCGCGTCCAGAGAGGCGATTCGATGGGCATCCCCGCCTCTCTGGATGCACCGGAAGCGGCTCGCGTGACTCCCTGATGCGCGGGTCGCTTCCACTTCCTATACGTGGTAAGCGCCCGCCCGGATTGCAGGGGTACGGGGAGCACGCCCGTTCTTTGAAGCGTTTGACCCTCCGTTGGTCAGGGCATCTCCTGTGAGCGAGCGGCCCGGTGACAAGACCCTGAGCGCAGGCCCGGCGGGACCCGCGCAGAGAACTTGGTGGGAGGGGTCGCTCGCCTCTAATTCTGCGCGAGATACTGCGTGTGCGATGTCGGAGGAGAACGTAAAGACCGTCCGCGATGCGGCTGAGGCCTTCAAGCGCGGCGACCTGGATACCTGGGCCGGGTACTTGGCGGACGACATCGACCACCGGACGGCAGAGGGCGCACCCGATGACCCCGGCCCGATCCACGGCAAGGACGCCGTGCGCGCCTACGTGCAGGACTGGCAAGACACCTTCGACGACTTCGTGAGCGAGCCGGTCGAGCTGATCGACGCGGGCGAGGACAACGTCGTCGCCGTCACCCGAATCAGCGGCCGCGCCAAGCTGAGTGGCGTCGAGACGGATCTGACCTACGCCGCCCTCTACACGCTCCGAGACGGGAAGATTGTGCGGGGCCGCGAGTACTGGACACGAGAGGAAGCCCTCGAAGCCGCCGGCCTTTCGGAGTAGGCGATGTCGGAGGAGAACGTGGAGACCGCACGTCGCTGGTTGGAAGCCATTAGCGGTGGCAGCGAGGACTTCGACCGTGCCCTCACCTTGGTCCATCGCGACATCGTGTTCGTTCCGCCAGGGGATCAGCCCCCGTACAGGGGTGCCGAGCGCTTGCGACGTTGGATGGAGCCAGATGCGTTTGAGGAGCAGGTGCTCAAAGCATTTGAGGCCGTTGTCGTCACAGGCAGGACGATCCTGGGCAGACAACTCATCACCGCCCGAGGGGCGGCC
>DATFOK010000065.1:0-18489 GCA_035265665.1 Solirubrobacterales bacterium
GCTCGGCCTCCTCGCTCATCAGCTGGACGATCGCGGCGGCGACCTCGTCGCGCAGCCGGTCCAGCCGCACCGCCACGTCGGGATCGCCGGCGTTGCGGAACATGATCCGCCAGGCGCCGCGCCGCTCCTCGACGAACCCGAAGAAGGCCTCCAATCCGGCGCGCATCCTCGGCTCTCCCGGCTCGGCGCCGGCGACCGCTCCGCTGATCCGCTTGACGAGCTCGTGAACATGCATCTCGAGCATCGCCACGTACAGCTCGCGCTTCGAGGAGAAGTGCTCGTAGAGGAGCGCCTTCGAGACCCCGGCGCGCTCTGCCACCGCCTCGAGGGAGGTCTCGTGGTAGCCGGTGTCCGCGAACGCGTTGCGCGCCGCGTCGAGGATCGCCTCGCGGCGATCGGCCGCGGTCATTCGCGGGCGGGGCTTGCTTTGTGTGATGGGACTCACGCTACTAACTGACTGGTCAGTCAGTTACTATACGCGAGACAGCAGCGGCAAACGAGAGACGGAGGCACCGATGTCGGTCGCGCAGCGGGACATAGCCGGAGGAATCACCTACGACGACCTCTACCGCCGCTGGGAGGAGGGCAACTGGAAGGCGACCGAGCTCGACTTCTCCGAGGACCGCAAGGGCTGGGACTCCCTCAATGACATCCAGCGGAAGTCCGCCCTCTGGATCTATTCGATGTTCTTCTACGGCGAGGACGCGGTGGCCGACGGCCTCTCCCCCTACATAGAGGCCGCGCCCAAGGAGGAGCAGAAGTACTTTCTGGCGACCCAGCAGGTCGACGAGGCCCGCCACGCCGTCTTCTTCCATCGCTTCTTCAAGGAGGTGATCGGGGTCGAGGGCGGCATCGCCGAGGGCCTCGAGTTCACCAAGTCCCAGCTCGGCTGGGGCTACAGCAACGTCTTCGGCCGGCTCGAGCGGATGGTCGAGGAGCTCCAGACCGACCGCTCCCTACCCAAGTTCGCCCAGGCGATCACGCTCTACCACATGATCATCGAGGCGACGATGGCCCAGCCGGGCCAGCACTTCATCGAGGACTTCTTCGCCAAGGCCGGGACGATGCCCGGCTTCAGCGCCGGGATGGAGAAGGTCTCGCGCGACGAGCAGCGCCACATCGGCTTCGGCGTCAAGGTCCTGGCCGAGCTCTTCGAGGAGTCGGAGGAGTGCAAAGAAGCGGTGGCCGAGCTGCTCCGCGAGGTCCTGCCGTACGTGACCGGGGTCTTCGTGCCGCCGGGCTGGGACGAGCGCTATACGACGGAATACGGGTTCACCCTCCCGCAGATCTACGCCTTCGGCATGAAGTCGGTGGAGATGAAGTGGAAGGCGACCGGCTACCCACTCTCCGAGATGCCCGGCGTCTACCCCTTCGACCCCGAGATGCCGCACGAGCAGCGCGCCGAGCGCCAGATCAAGCTGCTCAAGGCCGGCGTGCTTGGCGAGCCCAACGGCAAGCCCCAGGTCGACCACGAGGTGGAGGACATCCTGTTCGACGTCGTCGCCCGTTCGGCGCGCACCGACGCGGTCGATCGCCCGGTGACGATCCAATGGAAGTTCGAGGACGCCGAGCCCTGGCACGTGCGGATCGACAACGGCTCGACCAGCTCGGCGCCGGGGGTCGCGGACGACCCGGACCTCACGTTGCGGACGAGCTGGGCCGACTGGGTCGATATCTCGATCCGCGGCCAGGACGCCCGCAAGGCGATCCTCCGCCGCAGGCTCAAACCACGCGGCTCGCTGCGCCAGCTGGCGCGGATGCAGAAGATCTTCCCGCCGCGCCCGGCTCCGGTCGAGTGACTACTCGGCCGGGTCCGACGGCGGGCTCTTGGGCTGCGGGATTCCGGCCCCGATCCCGCCCGAGTTCGGAACACCCCCGAAGAGCGCCTTGAGCAGGGCCTCCCGCAGGCCGGGCACTGTCGAGGCATCGACCGTCTGGCCCTTCTGGTCGGGATCGATCCCGTGCTCCCGGAGGACCTGCTGGATCTCCTCCCGCTTGCCGGTGCCTCGCAGGTCGAGGGTCTGCGAGGCGCCGGGCTGAGTCCAGCCGGCCTCGCCCATCGAGACGCTCTGGGCGTCGGGAATCGCGGTCCCGGCCACGGCGGCCTCGAACTCGGGCGTGCCGGGCTCCGGCATCGCCCGCTCGTCGTCCTTCCTCAAAAAACCGAACAACCCCATGGCGCGACTGTACCGCCGCCGGTGGCCTGCGACTAGCGGGAGGCGGCGGCCCGCCCCTCGTTCTCGGCGATCCGCGCCTTGACGATTCGCTTCACGAGCGCATTCGGAAGCGGGTTATCGACCGTGAACTGAATCGCCGTGTTGTTGACGCGGTAGGGCTCGAGCTCCTTCGCGAAGCGCTTCGGGACGTCGGAATTGGTGACGAACAGGCTGCAGTGGCTCTTGAAGGCGGCGAAGCCGACCAGGTGGCCATGGTGTGTGTAGAGCGGGATCCGGTAGCTGATCCGCTCCTCGGCCTCGGGAGCCGCAGATCTGATCGCCGCTCGTAGCTTCTCGAGCACCGCCCTCTCCTGCGGGTTAAGCGCCTCGAGGTAGTCGTCAACTGTCTGCCCGGTGGGTGCCATGTGCATATTTGGACTGGGCTTCGGCTCGGAACTCATCGCCATGCGGGTCGTCAGCCGGTGATCAGGCGCCGGGATCGTCCTCCGGGTCGGATGAGCTCGAGCCGAGCTCGACCCCGACCAGGTTCGCCGGCCTGCCGGGCAGGTACATCGACGAGCCCGTGGCGAGGGCGACCTTCTTGCCCTCGGCGTTGGTGAGCTCCGCGGCGGCGACGATCAGGGTGCGACCCCGGTGCAGGATGCGGGCGCGGGCCGTCATCTCGTTGCCGTCCGGAAACACCGGCCGCAGGTAATTGACCTTGAAGTCGAGGGTCGCGACGGCCGTGTCCGCCGGGGCGGTACTGAAGGCCGCGGAGGTCATCGCGCTCTCGGCCAGCATCGCCGTGAAGCCGCCCTGGATCGTCCCGGCGGAGGTGGAGAGCCACTTGCTGCAGGGGAGCTCCACCACGGCCTGGCCCTCCTCCGCCTCCACGACCCGCAACCCGGTGAGGTGGTAGATCGGCGGCCGCGGCAGCTCGCCGGCGATCAGCTCCCGGAGGACCTCGAGGCCGCTGCGTTTCTCGAATAGATCCTGCGGCAGGACCTCGCCCTCGAGGTGTCGCCGCAGCGGATCGTTCGGGTCGCTGCCGGGCGGCTCCTGGTCGATCGCCGGCCGGTCCTCCGGGGGATCCGGCAGCGGGTCCACGGGCGGGAAGACCGTGCAGCGCGTGGTCCCGTGCGAGACCAGCTGGTCGTCGTCGTCGAAGAGAAAGGCCTCCGATATCCCGAGCGAGCGGCCCCGATGGATCAGCTGGCCCGAGCCGGTCACCGCCGTGCCGGTCTTCGGAACGACCGGGCGCAGGAACGACATCGAGAGCTCCGCAGTGGTCATACCCTGCCCCGGGCCGACGTGCGAGTGGATCACCGAGCCCAGCGCGGCGTCGCCGATCAGGGCCAGGACGCCGCCCGAGATCAGTCCCGACGAGTTCGCGAACCAGGACGAGGCGGGCATCGAGAAGGTCGAGTGGCCGTGCGAGCCCTCGGTCATCTCGAGCTCGGTCAGATACCCCATCGGCGAGTACGGGATCAGCCCGCGGCGAGCGGCGCCCATGCGCTCCTCCCCAGGCAGCGCCAGGAACGAGCGGTCCGGGTAGCCGCCCTTGGCGGGCTCCTGCCAGATCATCCGGGCATTCCCGCTGCCGCTCGGCAGTTCAGCCGGCGAGGATGTGGCGGGCGGCCTGGGTCCCCGCCTCGATCACGCCGGTGTGATCCCGCTCGGGGTCGGAGAGGACCTGCAGCGCGATCCCGTCCGCCATCGCGAAGAGCAGCGCCACGACCGCGTTGATGTGGGCGCGGGGCGAGATCACGCCCTCGGCCTGCTTGGCGGCGAGGATCTCGGCGACGTGGTCGCGGGTCCGGTTGAAGAGCTCACCCACCTCCCGCTGGATCTCGGGATTGCGTCGCCCTGCCGTGAATACGTCGAAGAGGAGCACCCAGAACCCGGGATCGTTCTGGATCGAGTCCTCCAGGTCGGCCACCAGGATCTCGAGCAGCTCATCCACCGACTCGGCCTTTCCGAGTGGCTCATCCAGGCGGGCGATGCGGTGCTCGGTGTCGCGCCGGACCACCTCGACCAGCAGCGCCTCCTTGGTGCCGAAGTAGTAGTGGAGCAGCCCGCGGCTGACGCCCGCCTCGCGAGCGACGTGCTCGAAGGTGGAGCCGGCGATCCCTCTGCGGGCCACGCTGGAGCGCATCGCCTCGACGATCCGCTGGGCCTTCTCCCCGCTCAGCTCCCGCGTCTTCGTGGCCTCCATCGGCCGGAACTCTAGGACGTTGGCTGGCCGGACAGGTTGACGCTCGGCGCTAGCGCAGCTTCACGGGCGGGTTGTGCCCCGGGATCACCATCGCTGGATCGAGCTCGCGGATGCGCTTCCACTGGCGCAGCAGCTCATCCCGCTCCGGGCCGAAGTCCTCGGGCAGATCCATCTGCTCGAAGTACTCCGGCAGCGGCCCCACGCAGTCGGAGGCGATCACGACCAGGCCGTCGTCGGTGTCGACCAACAGCGAGATCAGGCCCTCGGTGTGCCCAGGGGTGCGGATCCAGCGCAGACCCGGCTCGATCTCGCCCTCCTCTCCCTCGAGCACCTCGAGGTTCGCCATCTCGAGCACGCCCGCGACGAGTTGGGCGTAGGTCGCCTCGGTCTCGAGCTTGTGCACGTAGGTGCGCCGCATCGGCCACCCCGCCAAGCCCTCTGCGTGGTCGAAGTGGAGGTGGGTCAGGATCACGTCTTTGACCTCGTCCGGGTGGACGCCGAGCTCGTCCAGCGCGCCGATCACCGGCGCCCCCTGCATGATGAGGCCGGGGTCGACGAGGTAGTCGCGCTCGCCCCGGATCAGCAGCGTGTTGGGGAAGGCCACCATCCCGGCGGTGCGGCCGCCCTGCTGCAGCGACTTGTAGCGCTCGAACCCTTCGGCGGAACTGTCGATCGCGGCCGCCTCCGCCTCGCCGTTCGAGACGGCGAAGACGTAGCGCTGGGCCGGCACGAGGACGTAAACGCTCGCCATGGGCTGACCCTAGCGACCATCGAACCTGAGGCGGGTGACCGGATTGGCTATCCTCTAGCTGTACCAACTACAGAAACTGGACCTTCTGATGAGCCTTCTTCTGATTCCACTTGATGAAGCGATCGTCTTCCCGTCGATCACGGCGACCCTTCCGGTCGACACCGGAGACGAAGATCGTGTCTTCCTCCTGCCCCGCCAGAACGGCGAGTTCGGCCGCATCGGCGTCGTAGCCGAGGTGATCGAGCGCGGCCAGCTGCCGGGCGGCGCGCACGTGGCCACCGTGGTCGGCCTGCATCGTGGGCTGGCCGGGGCCGCGGAGCCCGTCGGCGACCAGCTGCGCATCGACGTACAGGAGATCCATGACGGCCATCCGCAGGACGACCGCACCAACGAGCTCATGCAGGAGTACCGGGCCGTGGTCGAGGAGATCCTCGAGCTGCGCAATGCCGATGAGCGCATCGGCGCGTTCCTGCTCTCGATCGAGGAGCCCGGCGCCCTGGCCGACACCGCCGGCTACAGCCCAGATCTCACGCGCGAGCAGAAGCTCAAGCTGATCGAGACCGTCGACGTCAAGGTCCGCCTCGAGTTGGCGATCCAGATGCAGCGCGAGCGGCTCGCCGAGCTGCAGGTCCGCCGCAAGATCCGCGACGACGTCGAGTCCGGGGCGCAGAAGCAGCAGCGGGAGTACTTCCTGCGCAAGCAGATGGAGTCGATCCGCAAGGAGCTCGGTGACGACGACGAGGACCTGATCGCCGAGTACGAGCGAAAGATCGCCGAGGCGGAGATGCCCGAGGCGGTCGCGGAGCAGGCGGAGAAGGAGCTCCGGCGGCTCGAGCGCCAAGGCGAGCAGTCGCCCGAGTCATCGATGATCCGCAGCTATCTCGACTGGCTGCTGGCCGTGCCGTGGTCGAAGCGCTCGGAGGAGCTGCTCGATCCGAAGCACACCCGCGAGGTCCTCGACGAGGACCACGCCGGCCTCGAGGACGTGAAGCGGCGCATCACGGAGTTCATAGCCGTCCAGAAGCTCCGCAAGGAGCGCAAGATCGAGGACGACAGCCGCGCCAGCGGCGCGATCCTGACGCTGGTCGGCCCTCCGGGCACCGGCAAGACCTCGATCGGCGAATCCGTGGCCCGCTCTCTCGGGCGCGAGTTCGTGCGCCTGTCGCTGGGCGGGATCCACGACGAGGCCGAGATCCGCGGACACCGCCGCACCTACATCGGCGCCCTGCCGGGGCGGATCGTCCGTGCCCTGCGCGACGCAAAGACGATGAACCCCGTGATCCTGCTCGACGAGGTCGATAAGGTGGGCGCCGACTGGCGAGGCGATCCCTCGGCAGCACTGCTCGAGGTCCTCGACCCGGCGCAGAACCACTCCTTCCGTGACCACTACCTCGATGTCGAGGTGGACCTCTCGGAGGTCGTCTTCCTGGCCACCGCCAACATCCTGGACACGATCCCCGCGCCACTGCTCGACCGCATGGAGGTGATCTCCTTCGACGGCTACACCACGGAGGAGAAGCTGGCGATCGCCCGCGGCTACCTCTGGCCGCGGCAGGTGAAGCGGAACGGTCTGCGCGAGGACGAGGTCGAGGCCTCGGACGCGATCGTCCGCAAGGTGATCACCGAGTACACCCGCGAGGCCGGGGTGCGGCAGCTCGAGCGCGAGCTCGGCAAGCTGCTCCGCCGCGCCGCGACGCGGATCGCCTCAGGCGAGGCGGAGGCGCCGGTCACGATCGACCCGGATGCCGTTATTGATGCGTTGGGTCGCCAGCGCTTCTTCCAGGAGTCCGTCGAGCGCACGGCGATTCCGGGTGTGGCCACCGGTCTGGCGGTGACCGGGACGGGCGGCGATGTCCTCTTCATCGAGGCCACCGCTACCGAGGGCGAGAAGGGCCTGGTGCTGACCGGCCAGCTGGGCGACGTGATGAAGGAGTCCGCGCGGATCGCGCTCTCCTACGTCAGCGCACACGCCGACGAGCTCGGCATCGACTCCGATGCCTTCAGGCACGAGTTCCACGTCCACGTCCCGGCGGGAGCGATCCCGAAGGACGGGCCGAGCGCCGGGACCGCGATGACCACCGCGCTCGCGTCGCTGCTCTCGGGGCGCCCGGTGAAGCACACGGTCGGGATGACCGGCGAGGTCACCCTCCAAGGCCGGGTGCTGCCGATCGGCGGACTCAAGCAAAAGGTCCTCGCGGCCCACGCCGCCGGGCTCACCGAGGTGATCCTGCCGGAGCGGAACCGCGGCGATCTCGACGACGTCCCCGAGGAGGTCCGCGCGCAGATGACCTTCTATCCGGTGATGAGCATCGACGAGGTGCTCGACCTGGCAATGGAGCCGGCCGGGCACGGTGCCGATGTCGCCGCGGTGTCGTAGCTGCTCGCCGGTCCCCTCCGAGCTCCGCTCCGTCGCGGAGCTCCTGGAGCGCCGCTGGACGCTGGGCACGATCTACGCCTGCTCCAGCGGCGCCGCCCGTTTCAACGAGTTCCGCCAGTCGCTTCCCGGGATCTCCCCCACGACGCTCTCGGAGCGGCTGGAGCATCTCGAGGCCGCCGGGATCGTCGAGCGCCGCCTCGTACCGGGCCGCCCCCCCCATTCCGAATATCGGCTGACGCCGACCGGGAAGCGACTCGCTTCGGCGGTGGCGGGCTTGCTGCGCGAAACGGCCTAGGCCTGCGCGAGTCCCTCGTATAGGCGCTCGACGTCTTCGTCGGTCGTGTGCAGGTGAGGCGCGATCCGCAGTGAGCTCCCGCGTAGCGCAGCGAAGCAGTTGGCTTCCGCGAGGGCCGAGAGCACCCGGTCGCGGGCGTGCTCGGGGAGCTGCACCCCGAGCAGATGGGGACCGCGCTGCTCGTCGGGGACGGGATCCAGTCCCAGCCCGGCGGCTCGGCGAGCGATCTCAGAGGTTCGCAGGGCGAGGGTCGCGGCGATGCGGGGCACCTCCCACTCGACGATCTGCTCGAGCGCGGCGATCGCCATGGGAATGAGCTCGAATTTCGTGCGCTCCCCGACGTCGAAGCGCCGAGCGCCCGGCTGGTACTCGTCGCGGTAATCCACGAGTCGTGCGAAGTCCTCGGACCCTTCACGCGAGATCCAGTTCTGCTCGAGCGGCTCGCCCTGCCGGTGCTCCTCGGCCACGTACAGGTAGCCGACGCTGAACGGCCCAAGCAGCCACTTGTAGCCGACGCTGACCAGGAAGTCGGGCTGCAACTCGCCGACGTCGAGCGGCATGGCGCCCACCGACTGGCTGGCGTCGACGACCAGCCGAGTACCCAGTTCGCGGACCCGCGCGGCGATCGGGCCCAGGTCGACCAGGGCCCCGTCCGTCCAATGAACGTTCGGGACGCTGACGATCCCGACCCTCTCATCGAGGACCGAGAGAACTGCGTCCGTCCAGCTCTGTCCCGAATCGCGGGTCACCGTCAGAATCTCGGCCCCCGATCGACGCGCGGCGGCGCGCCAGGTGTAGATGCCCGACGGGTACTCCTCCGCCAGCACGAGCACCCGCTGGCCGGCGCTGAGAGGGAGATTGCCGGCGGCGATCGCCAAGCCGTAGCTGCTCGCAGGCACGAGTGCGATGCCCTCGGCGCTGGCACCGATGATCTGCGCGAAGAGCGAACGCAAACGCTCCACATCGGCGAACCAGTCCGTCGCAGAGATCGTCCAGGGCCGGCCGCGGCGCTCGAGCGCGAGTTCGCCGGCCGCCCGAACCGAATGCAACTGCGGAGCAAGACTCGCCGTGTTGAAGTACGCGATGTCATCCGGCACGTTGAACGCCGGCCTTTGACCACCGATCGGGTCAGATCGCTCCAAGGTCCGAATACTCGCAATGAAAGAGGGCGCCGGAGCGCCCTCGATCAAACCGGTGATTGCGCCCTCAGGCGCTTGGAACCGTCTCGGTATCCGGCGCCGGGGTGGTCGTCGAGGTGTACTCGAACTCCTCCTCGGCCCCGAACAGCTTGTCCAGCACCATCTTGCGCGCGTCCTCGCTCAGGATCAGGATCAGGGCCGCGCCGAGGATCGCCACGAGCAGGGCCTTCCCGAGCCCGAACCGGCGGCGGGTGCGCTTGCCGCGCAGTGCCTGCGAAGCATCCCTCAGCGATTCGGCCGCCGTGCGCAGATCGCGCTGCACCTTCTTGTCGTCCATCAGGGCCTTGGCCGGGCCCTTGCCGTTCGACATCCGGGCGTATGCGCCCTTCGCCGCTTCGAACGCGACGCGGATGTTCTCGCGAAGCTCCGCGTCCTCGATCAGCCGCCGTACGTATGGGTTGGACGCGACGGACCTGGCGGCATCTCCGGCTTTCGCGCTTCTGCTTTGTGCCCCCATGGGTCTCCTCAGATCGTTTCCAGGGTGCAGGGGGACTCTACCCGCTCGGCGCCTTTCCAGCCCGTTTGGGGCGCCTTCCATCGGGCTCCAGGGCGGTTTTCAACACGTCGCCGATGTCGTCGGCGTAGACGAAATCGAGTCCCTCGCGTTCCTCCTCGGAGATCTCCTCCACGTCTCCCTCGTTTCGATCGGGCACGATCACCTGCTTGATGCCGGCACGCTGCGCCGCCAGCGACTTCTCCTTCAGGCCCCCGATCGGGAGGACCTGGCCGGTGAGCGTGATCTCGCCGGTCATCGCGACGTCGTTGCGGACCGGCTTGCTCGAGATCAGGGACGCGAGGGATGTCGCCATCGCGATGCCGGCCGAGGGGCCGTCCTTCGGCACTGCGCCGGCCGGGACGTGGACGTGGACGTCGTGGTTCGCGAACCATTCGTCGGGCAGGTCCGGGTTCAGGTCCTTGGCGTTGGCCCGGACCCAGGAGAGCGCCGCCTGGGCCGACTCCTTCATGACCTCGCCGAGCTGGCCGGTGATGGTCAGGTTCCCCGAGCCCGGGACCGCCGTCGCCTCGACGAAGAGCACCTCGCCGCCGACCGGAGTCCAGGCGAGCCCTGTCGCCACGCCCGGATCCTTGGTCCGGCGCCGCTGCTCCGAGAAGAAGCGCCGCTTACCGAGCAGCTCGCGCGCCCGCTTGGCCGAGATCCTGACCTTCCCCTTGGCGTTCCCCTCCGCCACCTGGCGGGCGATTTTGCGGCAGACCGTTCCGATCTCCCGCTCCAGGTTGCGGACCCCCGCCTCCCGGGTGTACTCGTCGATGATCGCCGTCAGCGCCGGATCGGCGAACTCGATCTGCGAGGCCCGGAGGCCGTTGGCTCGCAGCTGGCGCGGCACCAGGTAGCGCTTCGCGATGTGCAGCTTCTCCTCGACCGTGTAGCCGGCGAGATTGATGACCTCCATCCGGTCCTGGAGCGGCGGCGGGACCGTGTCGAGGATGTTCGCCGTCGCGATGAAGAGGACGTCGGAGAGGTCGAACGGCAGGTCGAGGTAGTGGTCGCGGAAGGTCGAGTTCTGCGCCGGATCGAGCACCTCGAGCATCGCGCTGGAGGGGTCGCCGCGGAAGTCGGCGCCCATCTTGTCGATCTCATCGATCATGAAGACGGGGTTCCTGGTGCCCGCGTCCCGCAGAGCGCGGATGATCGTCCCGGGCAGGGCCCCGATATAGGTGCGCCGGTGGCCGCGGATCTCGGCCTCGTCGCGGACCCCGCCGACGGAGATGCGCTCGAACTCGCGGCCGAGGGCGCGGGCGATAGAGCGGCCGAGGCTGGTCTTGCCGACACCCGGCGGGCCGACGAAGCAGAGGATCGGGCCCGGCGACTCCGGGTTGAGCTTGCGGACCGCCAGGTACTCGAGGATCCGGTCCTTGACCTCCTCGAGGTCGTAGTGGTCCTCGTCGAGCACCTCCCGGGCGTGGGCGATGTCCAGGTTGTCCTCGGTCTCCTTCGACCAGGGCAGGTCGACCAGCCACTCCAGGTAGGTGCGGATCACTCCGTACTCCGCAGCGACCGGGGGCAGCTTCTCGAGCCGGGAGAGCTCGCGCTCCGCCGCCTTCTGCGCCGCTTCGGGAAGCCCGGCCTCCTCGATCCGCTCCCGGAGCTCGTTGAGCTCGGCCTGCTGCTCGTCACCCTCGCCGAGCTCCTCCTGGATCGCCTTGAGCTGCTGGCGCAGGAAGTACTCCCGCTGGCCCTTGTCGATCTCGGACTCGACCTGGGACTGGATCTTCGAGCCGAGCTGCACCACCTCGAGCTCGCGGGTGAGGATCCCGGAGAGGCGGTGCAGCCGGCGGGTGACGTCGACGGTCTCGAGAAGCTCCTGCTTCTCCTCCGTTGAGATGCGGAGCGCGCCGGCGATCAGGTGCGAGAGGGCGGACGGCTCGTCGAGGTTGGCAACCGCGAGCTGGAGCTCCTCGGGCAGATACGGGATCGCCTCAATGATCTGGGTGAACGTGCTCTGCACGTTGCGGGTCAGGGCCTCGAGCTCGGTCGACTGCTCGAGCACGTCCGGCATCTCCTCGATCCGCGCCACGAGATAGGGCTCCTCGCTGACGTAGCCCAGGATCCGGATCCGCTCCGAGCCCTGGACCAGGATCCGCAGGGTCCCGTCGGGCACCTTCATCATCCGCGCCACGGTCCCGGCGACGCCGACGCCGTAGAGGTCGTCGGGGCCGGGTGTGTCGAGCTCAGGGTCCTTCGACGCGACCATCGCCAGAATCCGGCTCCCGGAGAGGACGTCGTTGACGAGCATGATCGAACGCTCCTGGCCCACCGCCAGCGGGGTCAGGGTGTCCGGGTACGTCACGGTCTCCCGCAGCGGGAGGATGGGTAGGGCGTCGGGGAGGGGCTCGGCGCGGCGCGCGGCCTCCTCGACGTCGGGGATCTCCACCACCTCGAGCTGGGGAGTCTCAACGTCGGCCATTGTCAGCTTCCCTTCCCCGTGGTGGGGCCCGCTAGTCCGCTCGCTCGATCGGAACCTGCCGCGCTGCCCGCGGCAACCGCGTAGGCAGCTCCACCCGGAGGATTCCGTCCTCGTACGTTGCCTGCGCCTGTTCGGCGTCGACGTCCACGGAGAGCTCGACGACGCGTTGGAACGGGCCGGATGGCAGCTCGACCTGCTGGTAGGTCCGGCCCTCGGTCTCGCGAACCGGCCGCTCGCCGCTGATCACGAGGTTCCGCCCGGTGACCTCGAGGTTGACCGCCTCGAGTTCGATTCCCGGTAGCTCGACCTTGACGATCGCCTTCTCCGGGGCGTCATCGCCGCAGTAGTAGACGTCGACCCGCGGGACGAAGGCGGCGATCGGGCGGCGCTGGCGGTAGCCGGCCTGGTCCCAGAAGTCGCCGAGCAGCTCGTCCATCTCCCGCCGCATCCGGGCGAAGTCGGCGAATGGATCGCGCTTGCTGGTCATCACCCGACACCATAGCCAGCGATGAATTCGAGGCCGGAAGCTGGTCTCCATTGACGGAGGCGACCCAAGGAGGTATCGGATGCTGTTGGACGGGAAAACGGCGGTCATCTATGGCGGTGGTGGTTCCATCGGGGGCGCCTGCGCACGCGCCTTCGCGCGCGAGGGGGCCAGGGTGTTCCTCTGCGGTCGCACGCAGGAGACGCTGGAGAAGGTGGCTGACGAGATCCGCTCCGCCGGGGGCAGCGCTGAGACTGCCACGGTCGACGCGCTCGACGAGGCCCCCGTGGAGCGCCACGCGGGGGAGGTCGCGGCCGAGGCGGGGTCGCTCGACATCTCCCTGAACGTCATCACGCATCCGCACACGCACGGCACGCCGCTTTACGAGCTCGGGGTGGAGGACTACCTCGCGCCTATCGAGGTGGCGGCCCGAACCACATTCATCACCTCCACGGCCGCCGCGCGGCGGATGATCGAGCAGGGCTCGGGGACGATCCTCTTCTTCGGCGGACCGGGCGACCGTAGCGCGCCGGACCGCGACTACAAGCTGGGTGGGACGCAGGCCGCCTTTGACGTGATCGAGAGCTTCCGCCGCAATCTCTCGGTAGAGCTGGGGCCGCACGGCGTCCGTGTCGTCACCCTCGAGAGCGGTGGGGTGCCGGACACGCTTCCCGACATGGAGGGCGGGCAGGAGATCGTCGAGCTGATCGAGGCGCAGACCCTCCTCGGCCGCGCCGCGACCCTGGAGGACGTCGGCAACACCGCGGCCTTCGCCGCCTCGGATTGGGCGCGAAGCATGACCGCGGCCACGATCAACGTCAGCGCGGGCGCGCTGATCGACTGAGTCGGGTCGGGCTCAGACCTCGTAGACCGCGCCCTCGCGTGCGATCTCGACCGGTCCGCCGAAGCCCTTCTCGGCCTCGTCACGCGCCCAGTCGTCGCCGAGCTCGTCCGAGATGTGGGTGATCACGACGCGCTTGGCGCCGGCCTCGCGCGCGTGCTCGCCCGCCTCCTCCGGGGTGAGGTGGCCACGGTGGCCGGTGCGCTCGGGGCGGGGCAGGGTCCCCTCGATGAACAGCAGGTCGGCGCCCTTGGCGGCGTCGACGATCTCGGCGCCGGGACGGGTATCGGCGCTGTACACCAGGTCTCCGCTCCCCTCGCCCTTGATCCGCACCGCGAAGGTCTCGACGAAGTGGGGCACCGGATGGAAGGTCGCCCGGACGTCACCGACCTCGACGGTGTCGCCGGGGGAGTACTCCTCGATCCGGAACGCGCTCTCGATCAGGTCGTCGTTGCCCCACGCTCCCACCACCCGGCGGAAGGTCTCGGTCGCGCCGGGAGGGGCGACGAGGCGGGGACGTGCCGGTTCGTCGGTCCCCTCCCAGGTGTGAACCGGGACGGGCTGCTGCCGGGGCGCGTAGATCAGCGCATAGGAGTAGGGAACGAGGTCCAGGAAGTGATCGGCGTGGAGGTGGGAGATGATCACCCCGTCGAGCTCGGTGTAGTCGATCCGCTCGCGGAGCTTGCCGAACACGCCGTTGCCGCAGTCGAGCAGGACCTTCGTCTCGTCGGTCTCGATCAGATAGCCGCTGCAGGCCCCGCCGGCGTCTTGCCAGGAGGGTGACTTGCCGAGGACGGTGATTCTCAAGGCGAGGGTCCCATAGCCCCGCCGGACTGTAACCGGGTTTGAGCTGTGGCTATGCAGCCTGGACGGCAGGCTGCGACACCGCGCGCTCGCCCTGGTCTCGCATCAGCAGCGCGGGCTGGCGCGGCGGCACCAGCCCGTCGGGGGTGTCGGGCCGGAAGGTGGGGCAAGGGGAGTCGAGGCCGAGGGCGCAGAGGCCGCGGCGCCGGAAGAAGCAGTCCTCGCAGCTCACCGCAGCATTGCGTGCTCGACCTTCGGCCAAGGCTCGCCCCATCCTCTCTTCGTCTGGTTCTCCCCGGAGTCTCAGGACCCCGCTTTAGATCTTCGTCCCGGGTCTCAGCTCCTCGGGACTTGGGCCATCATGGCACCTGCGCTCGTGCCCGTCAGGCGCGTTTCCGCAAATGGCGCTCTTCTTTTTTCACCAGTTGGTCACGAGTTTCGCAAGCACCGAAGACCCCCGGAACCTGAAGACCTCTCGCTAAGATCAGCGCCGATGGCTCACGAGCGCACAGCACGGCTCTCGGCCTCTCCGCCGATGTTCGAGAGCCGCTTTCTCGACTTCTTCTCCCGCGTCCATCCGGCGGTGCCGGCGCTGATCTTCGTCCCCGTCGTGGTCGGGGGAATCTGGCTCGGGATCGACCGAGGCCTCGACGTCGGGACGACCGCCCTCATGTTCCTGGCAGGTCTCGGCATCTGGACGCTGACCGAATACTGGCTCCACCGCCTGCTCTTCCACTGGGAGCCGAAGTTCCGCGGCGGCGACCGCCTCCACTTCATCATCCACGGCGTCCACCACGACCATCCGAACGACGCGATGCGGCTGGTCATGCCCCCCGCCGTCAGCGTCCCGCTGGCGGCGCTGTTCCTCGGGCTCTACGTGCTCGCCTTCGGGACGCCGCACGCCTTCCCTGCCTTCGCCGGATTCATCGTCGGCTACCTGACCTACGACTACATGCACTACCACCTGCACCACCACGTGCCGAAGACCAAGTTCGGGAAGAGGCTGCGCACCCACCACATGCGCCACCACTTCCAGGACCACCGCTACGGCTTCGGCGTTTCCTCGCCGCTCTGGGACGCGATCATGGGGACGCTGCCGCGGAGTCGGAAGGGCGCGGCCAGCGAGCCCGGCGAGCCGAACTCCTCGAGCTAAACCACCCGGCTGGGCGGTTCCCGCTCCTCGAGCACCGCGATCACGTTGTCCGTCACCGCACGCGCCATCCCGTCGCGCGCGGGCACCGTCGACGAGCCGATATGGGGAAGCAGCACGCAGCGCGGCGCCGCCAGCAGCCGCTGGGGAACGTCGGGCTCGCCCTCGTAGACATCGAGCCCGGCGGCGCCCAGCGTTCCGCCCTCGAGCGCCTCGGCCACGGCCTCCGAATCGACCAGCGGTCCGCGCGATGTGTTGACCAGCACGCCGTCCGGGCCGATCAGCTCGAGCTCCCGGGGCCCGATCAACCCGCGCGTCTCGGGAATGGCCGGGGCGTGGAGGCTGACGACGTCCGAGGCCTCGAGCAGCCCGTCGAGCTCGAGCCGCCTGGCGCCCAGCTCGCTCTCCGCCTCGGGCTTGGCTGAGGGTCCCGCATAGAGGATCTCGGCGCCGAGGCCGCGAGCGAGTCGCGCGTAGCGGTGGCCGATCCTGCCCATTCCCACTACGCCGACCGTCGAGCCCCAGATCTCGATTCCGCGATAGGCGGCGGGGTCCCAGCCGCGCCAGCGCCCGGCCCGCAGGTCGCGTTCGGCGTCGCTCATCCGGCGGGCCGCGGCGAGGGTCAGGGCGAGCGCCAGCTCCGCGGTCGCCTCGGTGAGGACGTCAGGCGTGTTGGTGACGGCGATGCCCCGCTCACGGCAGGCCTCGAGATCCACGTTGTCGTAGCCGACGGCGAAGTTGGCGACCACTCGCAGGCCATCGCCGCAGGTGTCGAGCAGCTCTCGATCGACGGGCACGCTGGGGTCCGCGACGAGCGCGTTCGCCCCCGGGGCGATCTCGAGGACCCGCTCGCGTGTGGCTTCGAGTCCTCCCTCCCGGACCTCGAACCGTTCGCGCAGCGGTTCGAGTCCCGCCGGCAGCAACACCCTCGCTATCACCACCACCTGCGCGCCGGCGTTCATACTCAGTTCAAACTAACCGTTACGGTGATGTAACCGTCACTCGAAGAGAGAGGACTTGACAAGGAATGCCAAGGGTTGCGAACACAGTCGATCAGGCCAGGACGCTTCTCGAGCGCAGGTTGCGGGAGCTCGACGAGGAGCGCAAGCAGGTCGAGGCCGCCCTCGCCGGCCTGGGCCGGAGCGCGCGACGCGGGCCCGGCAGGCCGCGAAGGACGACGACCAGCACGCGCCGGCGACGCGGCTCGACCAGAGCCGACCAGGCGGTCAGGATCATCAAGCAGAACCCGGGGATCACGGTCTCGGAGCTGGGCCGCAAGATGCGGCTCAACCACCCGAATTACCTGTACCGAGTGCTCCCGGACCTCCAGAAGGAGGGCCGGATCAAGCGCAAGGGCCGGGGCTACCACCCGGGCGGGTAATGCACGCCGGGCCCTAGACCAGCCCGAGCCGCTCGACGGCGTCGCGCTCCTCCTTCAGCTCGGCGACCGTCTTGTCGATCCGCTCGCGGGAGAAGTCGGTGATCTCGAGATCCTCGACGAGCTTCCACTCGCCGCCCGAGCACTCGCACGGCGCTCCTGAGATCAGGCCCCCTTCGACGCCGTAGGAGCCGTCGGAGGGCACGGCCATCGAAGCCCAATCGCCGTCCGGCGTCCCGAGGACCCAGTCGCGCATGTGGTCGATGGCGGCGTTCGCAGCCGAGGCCGCGCTGGAGGCTCCGCGAGCCTCGATGATCGCGGCGCCGCGCTTGCCCACCGTGGGGATGAACTCGTCGGCGATCCACGCCTCGTCGTCCACCTGCGGCCAGGCGGGGCTGCCGTCGACCAGGCAGTTGACCAGGTCCGGGTACTGCGTCGGGGAGTGGTTGCCCCAGACCGTCATCCGCTTGATGTCGGTGACCGGGCGCTCGAGCTTGTTCGCCAGCTGCGCGATCGCACGGTTGTGGTCGAGGCGCATCATCGCCGTGAAGCGGTCGTTGGGGATGTCGGGCGCGTGGGACATCGCGATCAGGCAGTTCGTGTTCGCCGGGTTGCCCACGACGAGCACCTTGACGTCGTCGGCCGCTTGCGTATTGAGCGCCTCCCCTTGGGGCTTGAAGATCCGGCCGTTCGCCTCGAGCAGGTCCGCGCGCTCCATCCCCTTCGACCGTGGGCGAGCCCCGACCAGCAGGGCGATGTTGGCGCCATCGAACCCCTCGTTCGGATCATCGGAGATGTCGATCCCGCGCAACAGGGGGAAGGCGCAGTCGTCCAGCTCCATCGCGGTGCCCTCAGCGGCCTGGATGGCGTCGGGAATCTCGAGCAGGCGGAGCTTCACCTCGGTGTCGGAGCCGAGCATCTCCCCGGCGGCGATCCGGAACAGGATCGCGTAGCCGATCTGGCCGGCGGCGCCGGTGACGGTCACGTTGACGGGGCCGTTGCTCACGCTTGTGTCTCCTTAAGTCCGGGGGCGATTTGTCCGTGCTGGACGCGTTATCAGCGATATGTCCAAAGAACGCGTCCCGCACGCCCGCGACCGGCTTGCGCGGTTGGCTGCGCAACAGCACGGCGTGGTGACATTGCATCAACTCTATTCGCTGGGCTTTTCAGACAGTCAGGTCGGGACACGGGTCTCCGCCGGCTGGCTGCGCCCTCTTCATCGCGCCGTCTTTGCCGACGGTCGACCCACCGTGACCACGGAAGGACACTGGCTCGCGGCGGTCCTCACCTGCGGGGATAGCGCCGTGCTGAGCCATCAGGCGGCGGGCGAGCTCTGGGGCTCAGGCGTCGACGGGCGGGCGGAGAGATCCACGTCACGGTTCAGCGCGGCGGCGGCAGACAGGCCCGGCGAGCGATCGTTGTTCATCGCGTCAAGGAGCTCCGCCCGGATGAGCGCACTCTTCATCGCCGGATCCCGGTGACCACCCCCGCCCGCACGATCCTCGACCTGGCAAGCCGGCTGCCACGTCGGCAGCTCGAGCGCGCGGTCGACGAGGCGGAGAGGTTGAACATCTGCACCGAAGAGGACTTAGACCAGCCCGTGCTGGACGCGTGTTCGCGGCTATTCGGTGAAAACGCGTCCAGCGCAGATCAGTTCATCGCTGCGCGGAGGTTCTCGTCGATGGCGGCGAGGAACTCTTCCGTGGTCAGGAACGGCTGGTCCGGGCCGATCAGCAGAGCGAGGTCCTTGGTCATCTTCCCGCTCTCAACCGTCTCGATGCAGACGCGCTCGAGGGTCTGGCCGAACTCGCTGACCTCCGGCGTCTGGTCCATCCGACCGCGGGCCTCGAGGCCGCGAGTCCAGGCGAAGATCGAGGCGATCGGGTTGGTCGAGGTCGCCTTGCCCTGCTGA
>DATFOK010000066.1:0-4864 GCA_035265665.1 Solirubrobacterales bacterium
GTAGTCCCCAGCCCCGGGGTTTTGCGCAGCACAGTGCGCGGTACTCGTTTCAGGCACTCTCAAAAACGAGGATTGGTCAGCCGCCCGAACCGCTTGCCTAAGCGGATTCTGGCCCTCTCGTCGCAGACGTACCACATTTGAACGAGACGCCGGTTTGTCGTCTTCGGGAATACCGATTCCCCACTCGGAATATGTGCGGTCCAGGGGAGAGATTTGGAACGGCGGCCGACGGGTAGCCCATGGAAGGCCCTGACAGGGACGTCGGGAAGGGAGTAGAGCATGTCGACGGTTGCCGTAATCCTCGTTGTTGTCGCAGTCATAGCCGTGCTCGCGCTGGTCGTGCTCGCGATGCGGCGATCGCCCGAGAAACGACGCGAGCGTGAACGTGAGCGCGAGCGTCTCCGCGGCGAAGTTGCAGGACACCGTCAGGAGGCTGAGGCCCATTCGGTAAAGGGCGCGGAGAAGAAGGGCGAGGCAGCACGGGAGCGAAGAAGCGCCGCCGAACACGCGGCGGCCGCTGAACGGCACGCCCAAGAGGCGAAGGAGCGTAAGAAGCGTGCCGCCGAAGCTGAGGAGCGCGCGGGGCGGGAACAGCGTGCCTCTGAATTCCACGACGAGCGCGCGACAGAGCGGGAAAGCGACCTCGACTGAGCGAAGAGGAGAAGCTCACTAGGGCCATGCAGGAGTCGCTGTCCGCCTTCGCTCGACTTCGCGAGCTGATGCGGACGGAGGGGCCACAGGCGGTCGCCGCCTCGCTCAACTCACTGCCGGAGAGCGACCTTCGGCAGATTCTGCTGGCGCTGGTGCTGACGACCGAGCGTGTCGACGACTGAACCGGAGGCTGCGCGGCCACGGTTTAGGTGGAGGGCTCGGTGACGGGCTTGATCAGCTACTAGCCGCGGTCTAGTGAAGTGTCCCTAGGCCCCACAGCCAGGGAAAAGCACATTCAGGGGAAATTTCGCCAGAGGAGCGCCCATCATGCGGGTGAAGGCGCTCGCCGAACTCCTCAGCGGCTGGACTGGTGGCGAAAGGCCGAATCAGGATTTCCTCCCCGTGTTGCAGCAGGCACTCCGGACAGCAGTGGTCACGCTGGCCGGGCTCATCGGGGATCAGAAACCCGCATGCCGGACAGCTCGCATAGAGCAAACTCTCATCCGGCCTCGCCCAGCCGGCGGACTGTCCCGCGCTCTCTTGCATGTGGACTCGGTCTAGGCCAGGCGCCTGACGAACCAAAGCACGAGTAGCACCACGAGAATGAGTAGCAAGATGCTGATGATGCTCATGGGTCCCTCCCCTTTCGACGTCCCTCTCGGAGCCCCAGGGCTACCCATCCGACGGCCTTTCAACCCTGACGACCCAGGCGAGGCGCGGATTAGGTCGCGTGCCGCCCGGATAGAAAGGATCCATGTCGGATCCACGGAGGGAGAATGACAACGGGCCGGACGAGGATCACAGGGAGCGGGTCAGCCGCGAGCTGATCGAGCTGCTCAACGAGCTGCGCGTCGCTCTGCCGGGGGTACAGGTGCTGTTCGCGTTCCTGCTCGCCGTGCCCTTCGCGCAGGGCTTCACGAGGGTGACGGACTTCCAGCGCGCCCTGTACTTCACGGTGATCGCGCTCACCGCGGTCTCGCTCGCGCTGCTGATCGCGCCGTCGGCCTGGCACCGGCTGCGCTTCCGCCAGCAGGACAAGGAACGGATCCTGCGGGCCTCGAACAAGATGTCGATCGCGGGGCTCGCCTTTCTGGCGCTGGCGATGACCGGGGCGGTGATGCTGATCGCCGACTTCATCTACAGCCCGACGCTGACGATCGTCAGCGGCATCGTTGCAGCCGTCGTCTACGGGGCCCTCTGGTACGTGATGCCGCTGGCCGGCCCGCGTGGGCCGAAGCCGGACGAAGCGCAGGGATAAGCGGAACCGGTCCGCCCGCCGCAGCTTGAATCACCGGAAACCCGACCCGGTTCCGCTAGTTTTCGCGAATGGCCGGCTCCAATGGCACGACTACGACGCTCCGCGTTGGCGCGGAGAGCTCGGCCCTGGTGGGCAACACCCCGCTGGTCGCGCTGCCTCGACTGGGCGCCGACCTGCCCGGCGAGGTGGTCGCCAAGCTCGAGTTCTTCAGTCCCGGCGGCTCGGTGAAGGACCGGATCGGCGTGGCGATGATCGACGCCGCCGAACGGGACGGGCTGATCGAGCGCGGCCGCTCCGTGATCGTCGAGCCGACCAGCGGCAACACGGGCATCGCCCTCGCGCTCGTTGCCGCAGCCCGTGACTACCGGCTGATCCTCACGCTTCCCGAGGGCATGAGCCGGGAGCGGACCGCGCTGCTGCGTACCTACGGCGCCGAGGTCCACGAGACGCCGTCGCTGGGCGGGATGAACGAGGCCGTGGAGCTCGCCAACAAGCTCGCCTCCGAGCACGACGGCTTCATTCCGCAGCAGTTCTCGAACCCTGCGAATCCCGAGATCCACCGGCGCACGACCGCGGAGGAGGTCTGGCGCGATCTCGACGGGGAGGTCGACGCATTCGTGTCGGGAGTGGGCACCGGCGGGACGATCACGGGCGTCGGCCAGGTGCTCAAGGAGCGCCGTCCGGGCATTCACGTGCTCGCGGTCGAGCCGGCATCATCGGCGGTGCTCTCGGGGAGCCAGCCCGGGCCTCACAAGATCCAGGGGATCGGCGCCGGGTTCGTGCCGGAGGTCCTCGACCGCGACGTGATCGACGAGATCGTCGGCGTGAGCGACGAGGATGCTCTCGAAACGGCTCGCGCCGCCGCGCAGCGCGAGGGGCTTCTGATCGGGATCTCGGCGGGGGCCGCGGTCCGCGCGGCGCTGGATCTGGCCGCCCGGGAGGAGATGTCGGGCAAGCGGATCGTCGTGATCGTGCCGGACTCGGGCGAGCGCTACATGTCGCTGCCGTTTTTTGCCCCTTCCTAGTGGCCGCCCCCTCCCTAAGCTTCCAGACGTGCTTGGCCTAGGAACGCTCCGGCGCGTGCTCAAGGAGGTCTCGGCGGACGTCGCCTCAGCCCGCGAGCGCGATCCCGCGGCTCGCGGGATCGGCACACTCGAGATCCTCACCGGCTGGGCCGGGGTGCAGGCGCTGCTCGCGCATCGAGTCGCGCATGCGCTCTGGGAGTCCGAGGTCCCGCTGGTGCCGAGGACGATCGCCTATGCAAGCCGCGCGGTGACCGGCGTCGAGATCCATCCGGCCGCGAGGATCGGCTCGGACTTCTTCATCGACCATGGCTCCGGCGTCGTGATCGGGGAGACGACGGAGATCGGCGACCGCGTCACGCTCTACCAGGGCGTCACCCTGGGGGGCACGGGGTTCGCGCGCGGCAAGCGCCATCCGACGCTCGAGGACGATGTCACCGTCGGCTCCGGAGCGAAGCTGCTCGGTCCGGTCACCGTCGGGCGCAACGCCAAGGTCGGGGCGAACACCGTGGTGATCGAGGACGTTCCCGACCACACCACGGTGGTCGGCAACCCCGGACACCCGGTGCGCGTCGAGGGCAAGCGCCCCGAGGGACCGGACACCGACTGGATCCACCTGCCGGACCCGATCGCAGAGGCGATGAAGGACCTCTCCCAGCGGATCTCGGAACTGGAGCAGCGGCTCGCGCGCCTCACCGGTGAGGAGGCCAATGAGGCCGATGTCACGGAGCTGAGGCCGAAGCAGGGGCCGAGCTCGGCGGGCGGGTAGCCGCTGGGGCCGCGCCTATCCTTGGCGCGTGGCCCGCGGTAGAGAGGAATTGAAGGTCGCGCCGGAGGTGCCGGCCGAGGAAGCGTCTGGAGAGGCGCAGGGCGCGCCGATCGAGGCGGGCGCGGACCAGGTCGAGCGCCTGCTCGCCGACCTGAACGGCCCACAGCGCGAGGCCGTCACCTTCGGTGAGGGGCCGCTGCTCATCCTGGCCGGTGCGGGATCGGGGAAGACCCGTGCCCTTACACACCGGATCGCCTGGCTGCTTGCGACCGGTCTCGCGCACCCCAACCAGATCCTCGCGATCACCTTCACCAACAAGGCCGCCGACGAGATGCGCGAGCGGGTCTCTTCGCTGGTGGGCGGGGCCTCACGGCGGATGTGGGTGATGACCTTTCATGCCGCCTGCGCCCGCCTGCTCCGCATCGAGGCCGAGCGGCTCGGCTACACGCCCCGCTTCACGATCTACGACGAGGCCGACTCCCTACGGATGCTGAAGCGCTGCCTGGACGAGCTGGAGGTCGACACCAAGCGCTACCCGCCGCGCGCGGTCCGGGCCCGAATCTCGGACGCCAAGAACCAGCTGATCGACGCCGAGACCTACCAGGAGACCGCGGGCGGTCCGTTCGAGGAGATGGTCGGCCAGGCCTATCGCCTCTACGAGCGCCGAATGCTCGAGGCGAACTCGATGGACTTCGACGATCTGCTGATGCGGACGGTCAACGTGCTCGAGCTCGTCGAGGACGTCCGCCGCCGCTATCGCGAGCGCTTCCGCTGGGTACTGGTCGACGAGTACCAGGACACCAATCACGCCCAGTACCGGCTGCTGCAGCTGCTGTGCGGTGAGGACGGGAACCTGACCGTGGTCGGTGACGAGGATCAGTCGATCTACGGCTTCCGGGGTGCCGAGGTCCGCAACATCCTCGAGTTCACGATCGACTTCAAGGACGCGCACGTCGTCAAGCTCGAGCAGAACTACCGTTCGACCGAGACCGTCCTCGAGGCCGCCAACGCGGTCATCTCACACAACACCGGGAGACTGGGCAAGAACCTCTGGTCGGATCACGGCGAGGGCGAGAAGATCCACGTCGCCGAGCTCGAGGACGAGCACGCCGAGGCCCGCTTCGTCGCCGGAGAGATCGAGGAGCTGATCGACCAGGGCGGCAT